>JAFTUB010000020.1 GCA_017466495.1 Clostridia bacterium | reverse complement strand
TAATTGAAAAATATCTTTCAGCACACAGTGTGCTGAATTAAGGTACAAACGGAAACCGAGGTTTCCGTTTGTACGGAGCGGCGTGTTATTCTACGGTAACCAGGCCGTTTTCGCCCACGGTGACGGTCATGCCATCCTTGACGTAGGCCAGGAACTCCTCACCCAGGCAGTCGACCACGGGCATGGTGACATTGTCCAGCCACACGTCGGCGAGAATGGCACCGGCGGCGGCCAGGGAGTCGATGGGCTTGGAGAAGAGCATACAGGCAGGCTGGCGGTTCATGGAGCAGGCGCAGTAGAGCACCAGGCCGCCGGTGGTGGAGCCGATGGTCTGGGGCAGGCAGAGGGCCTTGCCCGCCATCTGCTTGCCGTAGAGATCGGGGTTGTTCTGGTCACCGCAGGTGGCGGTCTTGTCGCCGAACTGCAGGGCCTTCTGGAAGGAGGCCAGGGTGTTGAGTCCTTCGTGGGAGACCACTGCTTCAGCCTTAACGGTGCCTGCGGCGATGACGCGTCCTTGGAATTCTCTCATGATCAGTTGCCTCCCTTCGTGATCTGTGCCAAAATTTCATCGTCGGTGTAGTATTTGGCGGTGGTGTAGGTGCGGAGCTTGTTGGAGGAGGTGATGACGGGCATCTTCCCCGAGAGGGGATTGTTCATGTACATCAAGGGGCAGATGTAGGAGGTGATGACGCCGGTGGCCTTCAAGCGTGCGGCGTATTCGGTCTTCTCGAATTCGGCCAGTACGGCGGGGGCTGCGGTGAACACTGTGGGGATCTTCACCTTCTTGTTGCCGGCGGCGGCAAGACCTGCCTCCACCTTGTCGGTCCAGTCCTTGAGCTGCTGCAGGGACATATGGGGGCAGCCCATGAAGCAGAGCTTGGGGGTGACATCGGGATTTTTCCAAATCACGGGATAGTTGCGGTAGACCCGCTCCAGCTCGGCGTCGTCGATGACATAGGTCTTGACGTTTTCCGTCAGCAGACCGCGGCCCTGTTCCACTGCCTCGGGGGTGAGGTTTTCGATGTGGTACAGACCGACGGCACCATTGGAAGCAGTGGCGGCACCGAAATCCTTGAGGTAGGTGCAGGCGGCATCGTCCAGCTCGGTGCCCAGCCATTTGTCCAGGCCTACGATGTAGGGAACCTCTTCCATGACCTTCATGCCGATGGCCGAGCCGAGAAGCTGTGCCTCGGGCTTTTTGGTGGTCTTGATCTCGATGATCCAGGTGGCGCGTCTGCCCTCGTCGGTGAGGAGGCCAAAGTAGGGCACATAGCCCACCACCGAGCCCATGATATCCATGATGCCCGAGTTGCGGTTGCAGCGTGCACCCAACACCGAGTTGGCATACACCACGGCGGAGGACTCTGCCCAGGAGAGGACATCGCCCTTTCCGGGCTTGTTGCCCACCTCGTCCATGTAGCAGGTGCAGGTGAAGGCATCCTTCTCCATCAGGCCCAGCTTGTTCAGCTGTTCCTCGTAGAAGTCCTGGCGAGAGTACATGAAGTTCTTGAAAATGAAGTTCTGCAGGAAATTTGCGGGGACCTTTTTGTCCAGGGGACGGGGGTCCACCGAGAAGGTCTGCTTGGATACATTGCCCGCTTCGATGAGCTGATCCATCAGCGCATAGACGGGGCCAAGAGCCTTGAGGCCGAAGGAAGTGACCAGATGGTTATGCTTACCGGTGACGGGGACCATTTTCTCGGCGCCGAAGACCTCGCCGTACTGGATCAGGGTCTTCATCACCTTGGCCAGGGTTTCGCCCTGCTTGCCGTCAAGGATCGCTTGCTGTTCTTGGGTGAGAATCATGACAGTTGTCCTTTCTGTGATGGAGTTTCATTAAAGCTTCATGGCAGTATCCCATGCGCCCCAGATTGCGGTGCGCAGGTTGCCCACGGCGGCGGCATCGCCGATGACGTGCACATGGCTGCCCTTCTTTGCCACGGGAGTGGGAACATAGCCCACCGACAGGATCACCGAGTCGGCGGCGATGGTTTCAGTGCTGCCGTCCTTGTGCTTGATTACCACATGACCGTCTCCGATTTCGCTGACTGCGGTTTCCAGGTGAACCGGCACCCGGTTTGCCCGGAAGAAGTCGCGCAGGAAGGAGGTGTTGGCCAGGCAAATGCCGGGGGTGGTGATGAGGTCGTCCTGCATCTCCACGATGGTGGGCTGCTTGCCCTTGAGGTAGAGATCGTACGCGATCTCACAGCCGGTGAGACCGCCGCCGATCACCACCACGCGATCCCCCGCCTCACGGGTGCCCAGCAAGTAATCAATGGCCTCGATGGCACTGTCTGCGCCGGGAATGGGGAGCGTTCTTGCCTTGGCACCGGTGGCGACAATGATCTCGTCTGCATCCAGTGTCTTCACGTCGGTGATCTCGATGTTCAGCTTGACGGTGATCTTGTCCTGGCGCGCTACCTCGCGCTCGTACCAGGCGATGAGCAGCTTATCCTTTTCCTTGAAGTCGGGCGCGGCTGCGGCAATGAAGACACCGCCCAGACGATCGGTCTTCTCGTACAGGGTAACGGTGTGTCCCCGCTTGGCGCAGACGATGGCGGCCTCCATGCCGCCGATACCGCCGCCGATGACGGCGATCTTCTTCTGCTTCTTGGCGGGCTTGATGTAGTGCTTGGTGGACTGCATGGTCTCGGCATTGATGGCACAGCGGGCAAGTCCCATGGTGTCGGTGAGATCCTGGGTGTTGTAGTGCCCCTTGGAGGAGGAGAAGTTAAAGCAGCCGGCATGACAGCAGATACAAGGCTTGATTTCCTCGGTGCGGTCTTCGATGAGCTTGGTGATCCATGCAGGGTCAGCTAAGAACTGCCGGGCCACGCCCATGGCATCA
Source organism: Clostridia bacterium (assembly GCA_017466495.1). Lineage (GTDB taxonomy): Bacteria > Bacillota > Clostridia > Oscillospirales > CAG-272 > SIG693. The sequence goes on along the minus strand of JAFTUB010000020.1, from coordinate 6,554 downwards.
ATTCTGCCCTCTGCGATGGCCTGTGCGCCCACTTCAGGCTCCATGCGGCCGGCGCAGACCACGGGAATGTCCACAAACTGCTTGATGTGGGCAACATCCTCAAGGTTGCAGTTCTGGGGCATATACATGGGGGGATGAGCCCAGTACCAGGAGTCATAGGTACCGTTGTCGGCGTTGAGCATATCGTAGCCCGCATCCTGCAGATACTTGGCGGCCCGCTCGGACTCCTCCATATTGCGGCCGACCTCGGTGTATTCCTCGCCGGGAACTGCGCCCTCGGCAAAGCCCTTGAGCTTGGATTCCACGGAATAGCGCAGGGAAACAGGGAAGTTCTCGCCGCAGGCTTCTTTGATGGCCTTGACTACCTCTACGGCAAAGCGGTAGCGGTTCTCGAAGCTTCCGCCGTACTCGTCGGTGCGCTTGTTGAAGAATTCGATGGAGAACTGGTCCAGCAGATAGCCCTCGTGCACCGCGTGCACCTCCACGCCGTCTACCCCTGCATCGCGGCAGAGCTTAGCGGTCTTGGCGAAGGCCTCGACGATCTCGTGGATCTGCTCCACCGTCATCTCGGGGCATTCAATATCGGGAGCCCAGCGGGCGGGCTGGGGGCTGGGACAGGCCAGTTCGTGGCTGGTGTCAATGATGGGCTTGACCAGGGCGCGGGTGAACTTGTTCTTGTGCAGGGGGCCCACCAGCTCGGTGATGGCCCAGGAGCGGCCCATGCCTGCGGTCAGCTGAATGAACAGCTTGGCACCGGTCTTGTGGATCTCCTCCATAAAGACCCGCAGATCGTCGAACATTTTCTCATTCTGCCAGAGCCACTTGCCCCAAAAGGTATCGCGGAGGGGGGCAATGCCGGGGATGATCAGGCCAACGTTGTTCTGTGCGCGCTCAAGGAAGAATTTGGCGGCTTCCCGGTCGAATTTGCATCCGGTCAGCTCGAACCAGCCGAAGAGGGAAGTGCCCCCCATGGGACAGAGGACAATGCGGTTTTTGATTTCCACATCGCGGATCTTCCAAGGGGTAAAGAGAGCATTATACTTGGGATCTGTCTGAGGCATTGTATTCATCTCCTTATCAATTAATTATTGTTTTCATGTTTATCCACGGGGTGAAGCCGCATCCCGTCCAGCAAGATGCCGAAGCTGTAACGGAAGTCGGCGATTGCTTTTTCCCGGGGGAGGTTGCGGCCCAGGGCATCGGCATTGTAGCCCCGGATGAAGCACCAGACGGCATAGCTGACGGCATCGGTGTCAATGTCCTTGATGTGGCCGTGGGACTTGCCGAATTCGATCAGGCGGCAGATCTCGGCCTTCCACCAGGCGTAATTGTCCCGGGAAACCGAATCGTTCTCGAAGACATACTGGTAGAAGTGCATTTTGTTCTCGTAGGACATGACCAGGGTGTTGGCCACGATGTCAATGACCTGGGCAAAAAAATCTCCCGTGGGATCAAAGGCCTCGGCAATGCTTTCCCTGATCTTGAGCACTGTGTTGGCATAGACGATCTGCAGGACTTCCTCGATGTTGCGGAAACGATTGTAAAACACCCGATTGGTGATACCCAGTGTGCGGAGGATGGCGCGGACGTTGACATTGTCCGCCCCCACGGAAAAGGCCAGCTCTTCTGCGGTACGGATAATATTCTCCGACATTTCATCTGTAATGCGGGGCGCGGTTTTCTCTGCCATGGGGATCACCTCCTCTTTTCGTTCAGCACACTGTGTGCTGAATCAAGTATACCATACCCCCGCAGATTTGTCAACCGTTTGGCGAAAATAATCCTCATGGCGGCGAAAACGTGAATTTTGTCGGCAAAAAATGGGGCTAAGATGTAAAGAATTGCGGTTTCCTCTTGCACAAAAGCTGTTTTTTTACTATAATATAAGGTGGAGCATTTTATTTCTTCGGTTACGGAGGGCAATGATGATACAGGAGAACTCCATTCTCCGGCGCATTGCGTCGGGGGAAACCACGGTATTGGGATTGGGCATATCCAATCTGCCATTGATCGATTTTCTGCTCGCCCGGGGCGCTCGCCTGACGGTGCGGGATAAAAAAACAAGAGAACAGATTCCCGGGGCCGATGCCCTGGAGGCAAAGGGCGTCCGGCTGATCACCGGGGAGAACTATCTGGAGGGGGAATGGGGAGATGTGATCTTCCGCTCCCCCGGTATCCGTCCCGACCTGCCCCAGATCGCGGCGGCAGTGGCTCGGGGTGCTCTGCTCACCTCGGAGATGGAGCTGTTCTTCGCGCTCACCCCTGCCACGGTGATCGGCATCACCGGCAGCGACGGCAAGACCACCACCACGACGCTCATCTATCGCCTGCTGGAGGCTGAAGCCAAGCGGAGCGAGAGCGGAGCGAAGGTGTGGGTGGGAGGCAATATCGGCACGCCTCTGCTTCCCCATGTGGAGGAGATGTGCGCCCGGGACTATGCGGTGGTGGAGCTGTCCAGCTTCCAGCTGCAGACCATGCGCCAGTCCCCCCATCGGGCGGTGATCACCAATCTCGCCCCAAACCACCTCAACTGGCATACCGACATGGATGAATACGTGGCGGCCAAATGCAATATCTGCCGTCATCGCCCGGTTCGTCAGCTGGTGACCAACGCCTGCAACCCCATCACCGCTGAGATGGCCCGGAACAGCGACCTGGATGTGACCCTTTTCACCGCCTACCGGGAGCACTACGATGAGGTGGTGCCCGAATATATGCGGGCGCGGACGGCTGCCCTCTACCTGCGGGAGGGAATCATCTTCTACAGCACCGGCAAGGTGGAAACCCCCGTGCTGGCGGCAGAGGACATTCTGCTCCCCGGGGTACACAACATTGAAAACTATATGGCCGCCATTGCTGCCACCTGGGGGATGGTCAGCGGGGATGCGATCCTCGCTCTGGCCCGTTCCTTCGGGGGCGTGGAGCATCGGCTGGAATTTGTGCGGGAGCTGAACGGGGTGCGGTATTACAACGGCTCCATCGATTCCTCGCCTTCCCGCACGGCGGCGGCCCTGTCCGCTCTGCCCGGGAAGCCCATTGTGATCTGCGGCGGAAGCGACAAGCACGTTTCCTTCGAGCCCCTGGCCGAGAGCCTGCTGACCCGAGCAGGGGGCGTGGTGCTCAACGGAGAGACGGCGGAGAAGATCAAGGCAGCTCTGCTTGCCCATCCCCGCTGGGACGGCACGCTTCCCCTGATGGAGTGCCCCCGCTTTGCCGATGCGGTGAACGCCGCCCGGGCGATGGCCAAAGAAGGGGACACCGTCCTGCTTTCCCCCGCCTGCGCTTCCTTTGACCAGTTTGCCAACTTTGAGGAGCGGGGCAACACCTTCAAACGAATTGTCAACGAATGGTAAAATATAAAGATTTGGAGAAGATCATGGAACTGAAACAACGGATTACCCAAATGGCGGGGCTGATGTCGATCTCGGGCTATGAAACCTACGATCGCGCGGCGCTGACCGAACAGCTGGGCGACATTTTTGACGAGGTGATCACCGACCCCATGGGGTCCCACATCTGCATCCGCCGATGCGGCCGCCCGGGGGCACCGAAGATCCTCATCGATGCCCATTTCGATGAGATCGGCATGATGGTCACCCAGATTCTCGAGGGGGGCTTCCTGCGGGTGCTCAACCTCGGAGGAATCGACACCCGCATTCTGCAGGCGGGTGAGGTGATCATTTACGGGGAGAAGCCCATTTACGGCATCATCGGCTCTACGCCCCCCCATCTGCAGAAGCCGGATGAAGCCAAGAAGCTCAAGCCCATTGATGAGCTCTTCATCGATACGGGCTACGAGAAGGAAGAACTTGAGAAGTACGTGCGCCTCGGTACTCCGGTTGGTTTCCTGCCGGTGTACACCGAACTGCTGGGGGGAAAGCTGGCGGGGAAGGGCTTTGACGACAAGGCCTGTGCCGCCGCGGCAGTCCACGCCCTGGCGGGGATGGACCGTGCAGATCAGGCGGGGGATGTTTATCTCCTGCTGGCCTCCCAGGAGGAGGTTGGCCTGCGGGGCGGTGAGACCGGCGCGGTGGGAATCGATCCCGATTATGCCCTGGTCATTGATGTGACTCACGGCTCTGCCCCCGATACCGGTAAGGATGAGGCCTTCCCCTTGGGCGAGGGCATTACGATTTCGCTGTCTGCGGCCACCGACCTGCGGCTCACCCGCCGCACGGTGGAGCTGGCCCGGGAAGCGGGGATCAAATTCACCCGGGTGGTGGAAGCCGCCAACACCGGCACCGATGCCAACGTGACCCAGCTGGTGCGCTGCGGCATTCCCACGGTGCTGGCCAGCCTGCCCCTGCGCAGTATGCATACCTATAACGAGGTGCTCTCCGTCTCGGATGCCGAAGAACTGGTGAAGCTGATTTCGGCCTTCGTGGGAGATGCCCGGATCGCGGAGGATTTTGCAAGATGACGACGGAAAATAAACTCAGCGGCATGGAGCTGCTTCGCGCTCTTTGCCTGGAATTCGGCCCCACCGGTTGTGAGCACAATGTGGCGGCCCTGATTGAGGCCCAGCTCAAGGGTGTGTGCGAAGTGAAGCGCGACCGCATGGACAACGTGCTGGCGCACCTCCCGGGCAGCGGCCCGCGGATCATGCTGTCGGCTCACATGGACGAGGTGGGGATGATGATCACCTCCATCGACGACAAGGGCTATCTCCGCTTCACCAATGTGGGGGGGATCGACACCCGCGTGCTCTGCGGACGGCGGGTACAGGTCGGTACCGCCGAGCACCGCATCCCCGGTGTCATTGGGGCCAAGGCCATCCACCTGCAGTCGGCGGAGGCCAGAACCAAGTCCACCCCTGTAAATGAACTGTATATCGACATTGGTGCCGACAGCCGGGAAGAGGCGGAAAAGTATGTGGATATCGGTGATTTCGCCACTTTTGATACCGGATTCGGCCTGTATGGACAGGATGATCGACAGATGCGGGGGAAGGCCATTGACGACCGCCTGGGCTGTGCCGTGATGATCGAGGTTCTGCGCGCCCTGGCTGAGGCGGGCGGGGAGTGTCCCTATGACCTGTGGTGTGCTTTTTCGGTGCGCGAGGAGATCGGCAAGTCCGGCGCATGGGTAGCCGCCTACGGCATTGATCCCGAATTCGCCATTGTTCTGGAAACCACGGCGGTGGGAGATATTCCCGGCGCAAGCCCGGCCGCGCGCGTGGCCGAGATCGAGGGCGGCGGTGTCATTTCCCTGGTTGACCGCAGTACCATTTACGATACCGCGCTGGTCAACTTTGCCATGGAATGCGGCCGTGCGGGGAACATCCCCTGCCAGCTGAAGCGCTATGTGTCCGGCGGCAACGATGCGGGACACATCCACAAAACCCGGGACGGCATCCGCTGTCTGGCCATTTCTGCCCCTACCCGCTACCTGCACAGCGGTAACTGTGTGACCGCTGCTGCAAACTATGACCATATCCGCGATCTCGTGCTGGCTATGCTGAACCGCTGGAATGAACTGAACTGACAGAAGGAGAAGAATCAATATGCTGGAACTGATTAAGAAAATTGTGAAGGCCCCCGCCATTTCGGGTCGCGAGACCGCGGTGGCCGATGTGATCCGCGCACAGATGGAGCCTCTTTGTGATGAAGTATATCGGGACAAGCTGGGCAATCTGATTGCCGTCAAGCACGGCTCTGCCCCCGAGGGCGAGCGGAAGAAGATTATGCTGGCCGCGCACATGGATGAGATCGGCTTCCTCGTCACCTTCATCGAGGACAACGGCTTTATCCGCCTTGCCCCCATCGGCGGGATCAATTTTGTGGCCGCCGCTTACACTACCGTGGTGTTTGAGAGCGGTCTGAAGGGCGTTCTGGTTCCCGAAACGGGGACAAAGGCCGATGCCCTGACCTTTGACCGCTTCTATGTGGACATCGGTGCAAAGGACAAGAAGGAAGCTCAGCGTCGGGTGAAGATCGGCGACTATTTCGTGGTGGAACCCTCGGTGACCCGCCTTTGCGGCAAGCGCATTGCCGGCCGTCCCATGGACGACCGCATCGGCTGTGCCATTATGGTGGAAGCCGCCCGCCGCGTGACCGCTCCCCGGGATGATGTCTACTATGTCTTCACCGCCCAGGAGGAGGTTGGCTGCCGCGGCGCCAAGACTGCGGCCTTTGCCATTGCCCCCGATGTTGCCCTGGCCTACGATGTTACCGGTACCGGTGACACCGTTGGTGCCAAGCCCATGGCCATCAAGGTCGGCGATGGCGCGGCAATCAAGATTAAGGACTCCTCGGTGATCTGTACCCCCGCCTTTGTGGCGGAGCTCACCGACCTCGCCCGGGCCGAGAAGATCCCCCATCAGCTGGAGATCCTGCCCTACGGCGGCACCGATACCTCCTCTATGCAGATGGCGGGCAGCGGCTGCGTGGCCGGCTGTCTGTCCATCCCCACCCGCTATATTCACTCGGGAGTTGAGCTCATCGACCTGGGTGACGTTGAGGCCTGCGTTGCACTGACCGCCGCTTACCTCAATCGGGCTTGACGGAGGCGCGTGACCATGCAGTTCTCTCCCAAGCTTCTTTCCCTTGCAGCAG
>JAFTUB010000019.1 GCA_017466495.1 Clostridia bacterium | reverse complement strand
CTTGCGGTTGAAGTACTGGATCTCGTCCAGGTAAAGCAGCACCCCGCCGCCCCCGAAGAGATTCCCCGTTTCGGCAGCCGCCGCCTTGATGTCGGAGAGCGATGCCGTGGTGGCATTGAGTCGGATCAGTCGGCGGGAGGATGCGGCGGCGATAATGGAGGCCGCCGTGGTCTTGCCCACACCCGGAGGGCCGAAAAAGATCATATTGGGAATGCGTCCCGCCGCCAGCATACGGCGCAGGACACCCCGCTCACCGAAAAGATGGGCCTGCCCCACCATTTCATCGATGGTGCGGGGACGTACCCGATCGGCCAGGGGTGCGCGGGGAGGAAGAGCCTGGTTGGTCATAGTCAGCTCCCTTTCTGTTCAACAAAATCGCTCTGCCAGCGCGGAGGCAAGCACAGCCCCGCCCAGCAGAATGCGGTAAATTCCAAATACGCGGAAGGTATGACGGCGGACAAAATCCCGCAGAAAGCGGATCACGGCACAGGACACGGCAAAGGCCACCACGGCGGCCAACCCCAGCATCAGCCACTCGGTGGCCGTACAGCTCACCTCGCCCCGTGCCAGGGCCAGGGCGAACTTCGCACCCCGCAGGCCGCTGGCCCACACCATGGTGGGGATGGCCAGAAAGAAGGAAAACTCCGCCGCCGTTCCCCGGTCGAGCCCCAGCAGCATTCCCCCGAGGATGGTCGCCCCCGAGCGGGATGTTCCGGGAATCAGGGCAAGTACCTGAAAGATGCCAATGCCCATGGCACGGGAAAGGGGGACTTCCCCGGTCAGCCCCCGTCCTTTTGCCCTCCGGCGGCTCTCGGCCGCAAGGAAGAGGATACCGTACAGGATGAGGGTACAGGCCACCACCAGTGGCCCATCCAGGGTCGAATCGATAAGATCATCCAGCAAAAAACCCAGCACCGCCGAAGGCAGACAGGCCAGCAGAATGTTCCGCCATAGCCGAAGCCCCGCCTGCCGCTCCCCGGCACATTTGGCGCGCAGGGGCGCGAAGAGGGGCTGGGCATAAAGCACCGGTACCGCCGCAATGGAGCCAAGCTGGATCACCACCGAAAAGAGGGAAAAGAACTCCTCCGATACCGGGAGGGGGAAGAGCCTCTCAAGCAGGATCAAGTGCCCCGTGGAGGAAATGGGCAGCCATTCGGTCACCCCCTGCACAAGGCCGTGAAGGAAAATTTTCAGCCAGTCGAGCATAAGTACCTCCTCAAACGAGATACTATAGCCCTATGCGCCCGAGGCGCCGGGTATGCACCGCTATGCCGCTATTTTAGCACAGGCGGAGGGCAATGTCAAGGCCGCTCAGCGCAGACCGCCCCGACGGCGAAGCACCAGCAGAAGTGCCGTTCCCAGCACCCCGCAGGAGAGCACCTCACCCAGCCCCACCGTAAAGAACAAAAAGCCCATGGGGGTGGCATCTCCGTAGACCAGCCGCAGAACAAATGGGATGATCAGGGTGTTGGCCAGGATAGGCGGCACGCAGGCCAGATAAGGGGAACGGTTCCGCAGGGCACGGGTCCCGATGGCACCAAGCAGAGTGGCAAGGCTGCCGAAGACAATATCCCAGGGCGCACAGCCCGTGAGGAGGTTAGCAAGCAAACAGCCGATCCACAGCCCGGGCACAGCGGAGGAAATAAAAAACGGCAGGACGGTCAGTGCCTCGGACAGCCGCAGCTGAACGGCACCGCTCGCCCAGCCCAGGGCATTGACCAGGTAGGTCAGCACCACATAAACGGCGGCGATCAGGGCCGCCTGCACCAAATGGCGGGGAGAATTGCGATGTTTCATGACAGGCTCCTTTAGTTTTGTTTTAGGTGAGGAAGGTTTCGAACTCACCGGTGTCACCATTATACCACATTCGCCCCCGGAATGCAACAGAAATCCGCCGTATCCCTTTTCTTTTTGCGCTGATACAGACCTATCCGTCATATCTTTCGTCAATTTTTCGGAAATAAATAAACCCCAACCGCCACCGATGGGTAACGGTGCCAAAACGGTTAAACAACAAAAGCAGAGGCATGGACCCTCCGCTTGTCATGGTTTAACGGTTGGACAGATTGGAATTTGGCGTTTTTCCTTCCTGCAAACAAATTGCCGGATCGAGCTGGTCTTTAATCTTTCACGAATATCAGCGGCATTCCTTCGTTAATGATTGCTTCTCCGGCATCCGTACAAACAAAAGCAACCAATCCATTGCTTTCATAGAGTTTTCCGCGAACTTCGCCGATATCTTCTTCGTTTGGCCCGTTATCATCTCTAAAGAAATGATATGTTAGATGCAAAATGATTTCACCGGTTTCATTGTCATATTCAAATGTGCCAGTATATTGACCACCCATGTCTGTACCGTCTGCATACGCGTATATACTAATTTCATCACCTTCTATTTGAACGGTATATACAATCATATATGCATTGTACGCATCGGTGGTATATCGTGCTTTCGTCATGATTTTGACATTCTCTTTGGCAAAAGCCTCACCTTTATATACCGATGCTGACCCACTCAAAAATTCAGCAATGGTATTTTCTGCTTCTTCACAAGAAACGATACTTCCGTTTGTTATCGTAACCTTAAATGTCACATACCGTTCTATGGAATTGTCGTATTTTCCTCTGGTGCTGCCGAACACGAAATATACAATTCCATCTTCAGAAGCCTGGATTTTTCCACCCCAACCGCTGCCGGTATTTCCGTTTTCCCCATATATTGCAACACAGGTCCACGCACCGCCGTTTGTCAGCGGTTCCAAATCGGGAGTTATTTCAATCACCCGATACTGTTTGAAGAAGGAGTGGGCCATCAGGTCAAATCTGACAAAGATGATTTCACCGGTTTCGCCGATTTCATACCCGCAGTATGTCTGACAGGGAAGCTGCTGCCCATTTGAATCCATCCTTGCATATATGTTGGCATAATTGTGCCCACCGTCATCGGTTTGAAGGTCAAAGGTGTAATTATACGGTGCATCGTATGCGTAGGGCGCAGTATATTTACTGAATCGATAAAGTTTGCCGTCTTGCTCGATGTAAAGCGGACAATCTGTTTCCGCCCGGGTGTTCATCAATACGCGCGTGACATTTTGATTGAAATACAAAAGACAAAGGGCGCGCAGCTCATCAAGCGTATCAAACTCACTCATCTTTACTTCTCGATATCGCTCGTTGTTATGCAGGATTTCATTTTCGGTGTAGGTTAATTTCCCATACCTGGTAAATAGCGAATATACCCATTCCGCCTTGTGATAGACCTCTTCAAAAGATGGGATGGCAATGACTTCGCCCGTGGTTGTTTCCTGCGGAGTTGTTTCCTGCGGAATTGTCTCCTGCGGAGTAGTCTCCTGCGGAATTGTCTCCTCAATGTCTGTATCAGCATTTGGACGGATATCTTGATTACACGCAAACAGTGACAGTAGCAGCAGCAATGAAACACATACACTTAGCTTCCTCATGCAGATAATCTCCTTTTCCAAATTCTTATTTCCCGAACCGTTTTTACGTACCCATTTCACCATACGGATACCGGTTTATTAATTCTGACTATATATTCGGACGTGTTTTTTTCAAAAAAGTTCCATCAATGTACAGTATACCATATAATTATGAATAATTCAACACGGAAAAATCGTGACGGTCAGAATATGAGCTGCTCTTCGGTGAAATGAACAAAGATAGGTTTACCGGCACAAAAGGCAAAAGGGAACCGCCCTTTTGCGCACCAAAGAAAGGCGTGCCGCGCAATCTGCGCGGCACGCCTTTTCCTATGCCTGCTCCTTCCTTCCCTTGGCCGCCAGGTAGCGGCGGGCGGAACGGAGCACCATACGGTCATTGTCATGGGAGAGTGCACCCTCGGCTCTCTCCAGGGAAACCCACTCCACCTCGGCAATCTCCCCCTCTCTGGGGCGGATGACCGGGTCATCGGTGAAGGCCAGGAAGTACACGACCTCCT
>JAFTUB010000018.1 GCA_017466495.1 Clostridia bacterium | reverse complement strand
GATATCCTGCCATGAGGGGGCTGAGATGCCCGACTATCCCCTGCTCTGCTGCAGCGGCACGTGGGAGACAATATCCGCTTTTTCCGATACCGCAGAAAACAGTGATACGGCTCCATCCGCAGTCTCATCGGGAATCCAACGGGAAGAAAGCGAATTTCGTCTGTTCGGTACGCTTCCGCTGAAACGTGTGGAGGTCGCCCATTATGACGATATCCGGCTGATTCCCGGCGGAATGCCCTTTGGAGTAAAGCTTTTCACCGACGGTGTGCTGGTGGTTGGCCTTGAGAAAGTGAACAGCACGGTGGGACAGATCAGTCCCGCTGCCGATGCAGGCATACAGGTCAAGGATGTGATCACCCACATCAACGGAATCCCCATCGCCGGTGTTGAGTCCATGACCGCACAAATTGAAGCAGCAGGCGGTTCTCCCATCCGCGTCACCTACACCCGGGACGGTGTCCCGAATACCGTCACCGTCACCCCCGTGGCCGACGCAGTGGACGGGCGATCTAAAACGGGAATGTGGGTCAGAGACAGCGGTGCCGGAATTGGCACGGTGACGTATATTTCCCCCGCCACCGGGGAATTCGGCGGCTTGGGGCACGGACTCTGCGACAGCGAAACAGGAGATCTGTTTCCCATGCAGCGGGGCGTGGTAATGGATGTTACCATCAGCGGCGTTGTTCGGGGCGAGGTGGGCGCCCCCGGTGAGCTGAAGGGGAATTTTCTTTCTTTGAAGCGAGGGGCTTTGATGAAAAACACATCATGCGGCGTCTTCGGTGTCTTCTCTGCTCTGCCCGCCTGTACCGAAGAAGCCCTTCCCATTGCCCTGCGCAGCGAGATCAAGTGCGGCCCTGCAGAGATTCGCTGTACTCTGGACGAAAGCGGGCCCCGGGCCTACGGCATAGAGATCACCTCGGTAAACAAAAATGCGTCCGGCTCCAAAAGCTTTGTCATCCACGTCACCGATCCTGACCTATTGGAGAAAACCGGAGGGATTGTGCAGGGGATGAGCGGAAGCCCAATCATCCAGGACAGCAAGTTGGTAGGGGCTGTCACCCACGTGCTCATCAACGATCCTACGCGGGGATACGGGATTTTTATCGAGACAATGCTGGATGCGGCGGGGGACTGAGAAAATCGCTGATACAACCGTTCAACCTGACGGGGTGTCGTGCAGATAAGCATGGCACCCCGTTATGATTTACTTCGGATTGCACACCGCCGAAAAATATTTTCCTCCCGCCAACCTTTATGTTTGTTTCTGCGTCTATAGAATGGATTCCATTCCAAATCTTTCCGGGAGAATGCAGTATGAGCAAGCTTTATCCCAATCTTTCTCTTTACGGCAGGGCATACAACGGCTCTACCGCGTTTCTGTCCACAGGGGAAACCTACAGCATTTTGATTGCCAAACAACTTCTGCTTCGACCTCTGATCCCCATATGGGGCTATCTGCTGGTGCTCTTTTGTGTGCAAAACCCGATCTTTGCTGCCATGGTGGTTCTGCCCTGCCTGCTGATTTTCAGCATTTTTCTTGTCATGCTTTTCCCACTTTGGCGGGCCTGCCGTGTGCCCCCTGCGGCATATATCCTATTTCACTTGATCGTTTTACTGATGCTGAAGGGGGTATCCATTCCCATTTTTCTTCTACTGGAGGCACTATGGACTTGATGTGGTCAGAAGGTTCCATTTTTTTGAAACCCGTTCGTTTTTTCTGCAGCGCAGATGTCAGCGATGCCGAATTCTTCGGGCGACACCGCAAATATCTCACCGCCCACAAAGATACCCTGTACTACCGACAGGCGCTGTTCCGGGATATTCTTTCGGTCAGGGGGCTGGGAGATTTTCTGATTGCCCTCCACGGGAAACTGACGGAATACGCCCCTTTGATGAAACGCCCATCTTATTCCCATGCCGAGGATGAAAAAATTCATCGAATACTCTACCCAACCGCATATACTGCATTGGTACGGATGATCTATGATACCCTCTGCCCCATGATGGGGGACATTACTGCTGCGTCGATCAAAAATCTCTTCGCGCAGGCAGAAGCTGACGCAAACAGTCCGGAATTCCGTCAGCTTGAAGCATATTACCGCCAAAACACCCCTTCCCTCCGTGAGGTCAGAAGCATCACCGTGGGCATAAACCTGGATGCGCTTTACCGCCCTAAGGAGGCGGGGATCATTGCTCTGCACAGGGAGGAATACAGATCGGGGGATTTGCTTGACCGTATTCTTCGTCTGGATTTTGCCCGGGACGATTTTCACTGCATTGCTCCCCTGACGAGGATCGACAGCAAGCTGGGGTTCGGGGAGAGTCAACAGGTGAATTACGCCTTTCTTAAGGCCATGGGACAGGTACTGGACAGCGGACTCTCCCATTGCGGTAAACGTCTTCTGCGGTACACCCGGGAACATATTGCGCCCTATTTTTCCCTTTTAGAATCTCTCACCTTTGTGGTTGATGCCATCAAGCAGCTGAGCAGCCTGTGGGAAAATGACATCCCTATGTGCTTCCCCAACATCAGCGAGGACGGAAACACCCGGATCCTTTCGCTTTATGACGACACGTTTGCTCGAAGCATTGGCCGAAAGAAAACTGTCCCCAACAATATCTGCTTTGCAAAGGACGTCAACTGTTATCTTCTGACCGGCCCGAACAGCGGGGGAAAAACCGTCTTTCTCCGCGCCGTTGCATCAGCCCAGTGCTATTTCCAGTTGGGAATGCCCATCCCCGCCAAGGAGGCGGAACTTTCGCTTTTTGACGGAATCTTCCGGATGTCAGCCGAAACACCAATTGCCGCAGACACCGCGGGACGATTTGAGCGGGAATGTATGGTACTGGCCGAAATCCTGGAGCAATTCGATGAAAAATGCCTCCTCCTGATGGACGAGACATTTACCGCTACTGCGCCTGAGGAAGCCCTCCCTTTGGCCGCAGGTTTCATCGCACGACTCTGTGAAAAGGGTGGGAAATGCGTCTTCGTTACCCATCTCCACGCACTACAGGAAACGCTCCCCCAGCTTGCGGCCTTCCACAATCAGGTGGATTATCTCCATGCCGAAGTACAGGGGGAAAGGAGAACCTACTCGCTCCGGAGCGGCAGGGCTGAGGCGCACAGCGGTGCACGGGAGATCGCCAGAAAATACGGTCTGCTGGGATAAAAACAGGAGGCACTGTGTCATCGGCACAGTGCCTCCTGTTTTCGTTGTGATCACACGCCTGACTCGGTAAACAAATCATCGATCATACATCCCAGCACACGGGCAAGGTGGGGCAAGAGCAGAATGTCGGGACAGCACAGGCTCCGCTCCCATTTGCACACCGCCTGTGGGGACACGCCCATCAGCTCCCCGAAATCCCGCTGGGAGAGACGGTGGTGATACCGATAGGCCTTGATCCGCGGGGCGATGAGAATCTGCGGCATTCCCCGCCCCCTTACTTGCCGGCGGCGGAAAGCTGTTCCGTCACCGCTCGGAAGCGGGGATCCTCCCGCACCGCAGCGAACCGCGCATCTTCGATGAGCCATTTCAGCTTGTCGCCGCAATAAGTGGTATCTGGCATGGGGATCCAGCCCCCGTCCACATAACCCCGCACGGCGGGAGAGGTATTTTCTGCCTCCTTCGAATAGGTGTCGAAGTGGATGCTGTACTTCACCATCTGCTCCAACGCCTGCAGGGCACCTTCCACATCTCCTCTTTCGACGCAGAGGACGGCTTTACGTCCGCGGGCATCGGCGCCGAACTGGGCATAGAAATGGTAGTCGCCGTGGGGGTACAGAAGCTCCAGCAAAGCGACAGTCTGCTCGGTCAGGGCAAGCTTTTCTTCGACAGTGCAAGCCGTCTGCTCTGCCAGGGCTTCAAAGCACAGCATCAATCTGCCCGAGCAGAATTTGATATAGTCAACCAAATTATCCCGTGCCGCCTCGCCCTGCAGGAGGTTCATCAGCATATCCTCACGGGACACCCATGCGTGGGACAATCCCTTGGCCACGGCAATGGCTGCTTCCCTTCTGCCGTTGTTTTTGTGGTTGAAGATAAGGTCCTGATATGCGCTGTCTCTGATCTCGTTGTCGGTGCACTCGGCGATGACCTTCTCACAGAGGGCGGTTACCTCGCTGTCACAGCCCCCAAGACAGCCCAGCACATGGGCCAGCCGTGCCATGAGCCGATGGGAACGGGGATAACGATGCAGACCTTTTCGCAGAATTTGTGCGGCGGCGCGAAAATCTCCCGCCGCATAAAGAGGTTCCTCCTCGGCCAGGACGGTGCAAATTTCCTCTTCGATTTTTCTGCTGTCCACGCCAAGAATCTCGTCAGTGGTAACGTCCAGCACATAGGCAAGCAGAGGGAGCTGGGAAATATCCGGCGCG
>JAFTUB010000251.1 GCA_017466495.1 Clostridia bacterium | reverse complement strand
GCACCCACAAAGAAACCGCCGTGGTGCGGCTCAACTTTACCTTGGATCCAATCCGTCGGATTGGGGTGGAACGGGAGGTCGTTTGTGAAAGCTAATCTCTGCCGCATTTATGTGGGGCTGATTATTACATTGTGTCTCTTTTTCTCGGTGGGTGCCTTCTTTTTCGGCCCCGATGCCGATACCGAGGGGAGGGAGCTCTCCCCCATGCCCGCTTTGCGCACCGAGGAAGGGAAGCTGAACCTGGCTTTTACCACGGAGCTGGAAGCGGCCTTTGCCGACCGCTTTGCCCTGCGGAGCCAGCTTGTTACGGCGCAGAGCATTCTGCGGGCAGGACTCTTCGGTACGGGAAACGAGAAGGTGATTGTGGGGCGGGGCGGATATCTCTTTTTCGGTGATACCCTGGATGATTATCTGGGGCGCAATCCCATGACCGATGCCGAGATCGAGGCTGCCGCCGATGCGCTGGCCCGGATGAGCCGCTATGCCGAGGAGCAGGGGGCGAAGTTCATCTTCACCGCCGCCCCCAACAAGAACACCCTCTACGGTGAGTATATGCCCGCCCGCTACCTGCCTCGCACAGGGGAGAGCGATATGGATCGCCTTTTTGCTGCCCTGGATGCCCGGGCAGTGGACTATCTCGATCTGCGGGATTTCCTCACTGCCGAGGATCTTTACCACAAGCGGGACACCCATTGGAACGGTGAGGGGGCTCGGCTGGCCTACGGTGGGTTGATGAGTGCTTTGGATCTGCCCTATGACGATTACGTGGATGCACCGTACCAAACGGTGACCGATTTCCCCGGGGATCTGGATGCCCTTCTCACCCCCACGCTGAAGCGAACCGATGAGAATGTGGTGTACACGCTCCCGGAATTCGTCTATACCTCAAACTATGTGACGCCGATGGATCTGATCATCTCCACCCGATGCGATACCGCGCCCGAGCGGAGCGCGCTGATCTTCCGTGATTCCTTCGGCAGTGCACTGATCCCCTATTTTTCCTCCGCTTTTTCGACGGTGACCTATGAGCGTGCCAATCCCTACCGCATTGATCAGCTGACACGCAAGCCCGCCGATGTGGTGATCGTGGAGATTGCCGAGCGAAATCTGCGTGATCTGGTAGGGGCTGCCGAACGGTTGGCAGGAAAGTGAAAGGAGCTTTTGCAATGGGAAAATACCTACGCTGCGCCGCCCTGGGACTGTCCGTCCTTCTGTTGGCGGGCTGCGGCCGCTGGAGCGGCACCTACTACTATGACAACGCTGTCTATGCCGATTTTGATCCCGCATCTTTGGCGGGAGAGCAGCCTTCTCCCATCACCCTCAATGTGGGGGCGGCCACGACCGAGCCCCCGGTAACTGAGGCCCATGTACCCGGTGGGGATCTGCCCGATGCAGCCCCCCGCTTTATGCCCATGACGGTATTGGAGGAGACGCCGGTTTATGTTTCTGCCACCTCCAGTTCGCGGCAGATCGGTACGCTTTTCACCGGTGATGCGGTGGAAATGAGCGAGGCCGAGAACGGCTACTTGTGTGTTCGGATAAATGGCTCGATTCTGGGCTACTGTGAGAAGGGTACCGCGGTGTCGGGAGAATATAAAATGTACGGTGAGCTGCCGGTGGAATACGGTCTTGCTCGAAACGAAAAGTATGAATATGTGCCCGCCAGTTCCCACCTGGTGGACATCACCCGCTACACCGATAAGGTGATCGTTGCCATGCAGCTGTCTACGGATGACACTTCCATCGGTGAGCCCTTCTACAACCGCAATCTCTGCATGATCCAATACGATACGGTGCAGAAGCTGCTGAAGGCGATTGAACTCTTCGAAGCCGACGGTTACTACATCAAGATCTACGACGCATACCGTCCCACCTCGGTGCAGCAGCGTTGGTTTGACGTGATCGGGGTGCATAAGTGGGTGGCTGACCCCTCCATTGGCATGGGTGGCCGACATGACCGAGGCTGTGCCATCGATATGTCCCTGGTAGACGCCAACGGCAAGGAGCTGGAATTCCCCACTCCCATGCACACCCTCACCGAGGCCGCTTCCCGCTATGCCGTCATGACCGATGCCGCCAAGAAAAATGTGGAATACATGACCAAGATCATGGTGAAATGCGGATTTGACTATATCAATTCCGAGTGGTGGCACTTCCAGGATACCGAGATTGAGTCTTATTTACCCACCGATCATCCCATCGATGAGATCCCGCTTGTGGCGGGCGAAGCGTAAAGGGGGGATTGTGATGGAACAGACACAGAACAAGAATCTGAAAAACCGCTTCCGCACGGTGGCAAAGATCGAGAATCGGATGCTTTGCCCCGCGTGTCCTGTGGTGCTGGAGCGTGCAGTCTTCGTGTATGACTATGAGCTTGGCAACAAGCTGATCCAGTTCGTCCTGCGCAATACCGGCGAAAAGGTTGTGACAGGGGCTGTGGTTCGCTTCCGCTGCTACGACGGGGCGGGGAACTGCCTCTATCCCGGTGATGTGCCCGATTTCAGCATTACCTTCACCGATCAGAACTGCCCGCGGGGGGAATATTTTACCGACCGCCGCGCGGTGAAGCTTTTCTCTTACGATATTGTCAATTACCGTGCCTGGGTGACCCGGGTGACTTACGCCGACGGAAGTGCTGAGGATTTTGCCCCCGAGCAGTACATCGAGCGCGCCCCACGTATTCTCTTCAGCACCCTGCTCACCCCCAAGGAGGAGAGAGCGATCAAGAGAGCTTGGGGAAAACAGGCTCGCTGTGTGCCTGTCGCTCTCCGCGGTAAGCTGTGGATGTGCTGCTGCGGTGCTTGTACCGAAAATGAGGTGTGTCCTGACTGCGGAAAGACCAGAGAATCCCTCTCTCCCTACTTCGGTGAGGAAGCCACCTATGCCTATGCCCAGTCCCGTTCCCGCCGGGGAGGGATCCTTCGGGGAAGCGTGCTGGCAGTATTGATCCTCTGTCTGCTGGGGGCTCTCGGTGCCGGCGCATGGTACATGATGAAGGTGGCATATCCCGCCGCTACCGTGAAGATCACCGATCTTTATCTGGCGGAGGGACGTTACAACGAAGCTCTGGCATTTGTGCGGAAGCGCGAGGATGCCGAACAGGAGGCCCGTGTGCTGACGGCGGGACGGGATGCCGCCCTTTCCGCTTTGGATTATGAGACGGCGCTCCTCTACGACAGCCTGACCGCTGCTCCCGATGCTGAGGCGATCTATCGCCGTGCCGCCGCCGATGCGCTGACAGCCATTCGGATGCAGACGGTGGATTTCACTGCGGCCGGCTACGGGCTGCTGACTTCGGATGAAGCGCTGTACGACGAGCTGATCCACGGTCTTATCGATTACTGTGAGAAAAATAACCTGTACCGCCAGGCGGCAAGCTATACCCGTATGCTCCACAATATGGAGACGGAAGCGCTGGAGCAGGTTTTCAACGATGCGGTAAATGCCTCGCTTGCACGGGAAAATTATGAGGAAGCTCTCTCCTGGGCGGAGCAGCATCCTAATGAAGAGTTCTACTTGGGTCTGGTGGATACCCTGTTCGAGAAATACTTCTCGGTGGGAGATTATGCCCGGGCGCTGGATTTTGCCATTAACTATGCCGAGAGTGAGATCTATTTCACCCGGAT
>JAFTUB010000250.1 GCA_017466495.1 Clostridia bacterium | reverse complement strand
TTACTCCTACTCCGCCGACGGCGTGAACTGGACTCTCCCCGTGGATGAAGTACAGAAGGCATTCGCAGGCAAGACCATTCTTACCAAGGAAAAATTTGTCCAAGTCTGCGGCAGCAAGAACGGCCTGACCCCCTATAAGACCGGCTTCACCATTGAAGGCAGCAACATCATCGGTAACTTCCATATCATGAGCGTCTTCATCGATGAGGATGCTCCGGCAGACAAGCGCTACTGCATGATCACCCACCAGCACGATACCGCCTATCGTACCATGTACTCCGCCGACGGTATTACCTGGGTCAACGGTAAGACCTTTGTCAGCGGTACCGGTGCCTTTGACGTGGTGACCGGCGCATACGATGCCGACAACGAGCAGTTTATCTCCACCATGAAGATCTACAATGTCGGCAAAGATGTTTCCAAGCGCCTGATGTACACCACGACCAGCGCTGACGGCACTTCCTGGAAAGAACCCGTGGTGCACAACACCCTGGCTGACCTGCTGGATACCCGGAAGGCCTACCGTGCCGACAGCTACGGTATCGGTTACTATGCCCGCGGCGGTGCATACATCGGCTTTGACTGGCTGATGTATATGCCCGGAACCACCACCTCCGAGGGTATTGTCGAGGTTCAGCTGGCCTACTCCCGCGACCTCACCGAGGAGTGGCAGCGTCCCACCAGAACGCCTATCGTTCCCCTGGGAGCCGATGGCGCCGTGGATGACGGTATGATCTTCACCAGCTCCTATGCCATCGAAGTCGGCGATGAGGTATGGCTCTACTGCGGCGGCTGGGACGGCGACCACGGTACCTCCAAGCGTAACTGCAGCATTTACATTGCCAAGTGGCGTTTGGACGGCTTTGCTTCCATGAACGGCACCGGCACCCTTACCACCAAGCCCGTCACCTTCGACGGCAACGCCCTGTACCTCAACTCCCGTGGCAAGGTTACGGTGGAACTGCTGGATGCAAACGGTAAGTCCCTGCTCGGCGTCAGCGATCCCATCAGCGCCGACAGTGTAAGCAATCTGGTTACCTGGAACGGCTCCGGTGATCTGTCCTCCATCAAGCAGCCTGTTTCCATCAAGATCAATGCCACCGATGCTGAGATCTATTCCTTCACCTTCGGTGAGGCAGAAGGCGGCAGTCAGGTGGAAGTCAAGCTTCCCTTTGTGGATGTGGCCAAGTCCGATTGGTTCTATGACGATGTGGCCTACGTTTACGAAAAGGGCCTCATGTCCGGTACTGCTCCCGACACCTTTGCTCCCGATCTCACTGTCAACCGTGCGATGATCGTCACCATTCTGTGGCGGCAGGAGGGTGAGCCCTCTGCCAACCCCAGCACGTTCACCGATGTGATGGCAAACAGCTGGTATGACAAGGCGGTAAACTGGGCCGCCGAGAAGGGCATTGTCAACGGCTACTCCGCATCCCAGTACGGTCCCATGGATCAGATCACCCACGAGCAGGTGGTCACCATTCTCTACCGTTACGCCCAGTATAAGGGCTATGACGTCAGCGCAAGAGACGATCTCAAGTCCTTCGCCGATGCCGATAAGATCTCCTCCTGGGCCAAGGATGCCATGCAGTGGGCAGCCGCCAAGGAAATGATCAAGGCGGAGGATGCTCTGGCACCCCAGGGCGCAGCAAGCCGCGCCCGCGTGGCCGACATTCTTAAGGCATTCCTTGAAAATTACGCATAACACCCCAAACCGGCCGTGGAGTATTCGCTCCACGGCCGGTCAATTTTTTGAAAGTTTTTGAAGATTCCTAAGGGACTTTTTTCAAAAAGTCCCTTGGGCGGGGTTCGGGGCAGAGCCCCGTCACTCCTCACAGCACGCCCAACACCCCCGCCGCATCCCCGCGGCGGATGCAGGTGCCGTGTTCGCCCATGTAAATACTCAGCTTCCCCGCATCCTCGGGCTGTCCAAATTCGCATAAAAATCCCAGAAGAGCAGGGGAGGTGTCGGTCTCGTCCAGCACCAAATGCCACTCCCCGCCATCCCCCCGGTAGGCTGTGGAAGGCGCAGTACACCGCAGCGCCCGAAGACGGCGGCAGACGGTGAGCAGCTCCTCCAGCCCTTCAAATCGGTATGCGCCCACACGGGAACGCAGAACCCCCCGCTTTCCCGCACCGCCCGGCAGGAGCGCACGGGAAGCCTTTGCTTCGTCAAAGCCCAGCTTGGTCACATACATCTCGCATCCCCCCTCCTTTGAGGGATAGAGCTGAATGAACACCCGCTCGGCCGCCGCATCAAAACCGGTGCGGTGCTTTGCCTCGTCCAGGATGCTCCAGAAGGCACGTCGGGTTTCGGTATTATCGTAATCTATGGTATCGCAATTCAGCGCATACTGCTGCATATCGTCACGGGTCAGCATAATCTTCAGCTTGCTGTCGCTGATCAGGATCAGTTCCATGGTTATGTACTCCTCTCGTTGGTCTGCTGATACCATTATAAGCGAAAGGGGAGAAAAATGCTATCCCAAAGTTTATGGAAATTCGGGGGACGGGCGACAGCGCCGCCGCCTTTTGCCAAAGTTGCGGGAGGGAATTGACGGCGGTGCCGTTTTGTGCTAAAATAATTGGAAGATAGAACATTTGATGAGAGGGGGTCAGCCCGTGCAGTACGATCAGGAGCGGAATATTCTCACGGCATCGGTGGATGAGCTGACCGCTCATCACCCAAGGGAGGCCGATCTCGGCGGAACACGGCCCCTCCGCCTGTCGCCCGAGAAGGAAAAGGCCGCCCGCCTGTGCCTGGCCGGGGCGGCGGGGAGCAGATTTGTTCCCGACATGGATCTCTGCCATACCTGCCGGTGCGGGGAGGTGGAGTATCACTTCACGGGGCGTGCCGACGGGATCATTTACGATGAAGCAGGGGTGACGGTGACCGAGCTGATTCCCCTGCACAGCCGCGCCTATTACAGCAGCCAGCCCGCCGTCTCTCCTCGCTTGCTTTGCCTGGCATACTTCTGCCTGCAGGCCGAGGGCTTGCCCTGCATCAACACCCAGACCACCTACTACAATCCTGAGAAAGATGCCTGCCGCCACACCACCCGCACCTATTCCGCCGCTGAACTGGAAAGTGATTTTGCGGTGATTTTTGCAGGCTTCGCCCGTTTTGCCGATCTGTTCATTCAGCGGGAAACACGGCGTATTCCCGCCATCCGCACCGCCGCCTTTCCCTATGGGGAGATGCGGCCCGGGCAGGATGAGCTGGCCCTGGCCGTCTTTCGCGCCATCCGTCGGGGGGAGCGGCTCTTTGTCCAGTCCCCCACTGGCATCGGCAAAACCATGTCCACCCTTTACCCCGCTGCCAAGGCCTTGGGGGAAGGGAAGTGTGACCGGATCTTTTACCTCACCGCCAAGGGCAGTACCGCAAGGGAGGCCTGGTCTGCCGCAAGACGACTGGCTGAGGGGGGCGCACCTCTGCGGACGGTGATGCTGTCGGCCAGGGAGCAGATGTGCCTCTGCGGCGCGGCGCGAGCCGACCGCGGACGCCTGCACCGCTACTGCAATCCCTTCGATTGCCCCTACGCCGCGGGCTATTACCGCCGCTCTCCCGATGCCCTCCATGAACTGCTGACAGCGGGACTGGGGGTTACCTCCCCCATGATCCGGGCGGCGGGGGAGAAGCACCGGGTATGTCCCTATGAACTGTCGCTGGACCTGTCGGCACATTGCGAGCTTATCATCTGCGACTACAATTACCTCTTTGACCCCCATGCTTACCTGCGCCGTTTCTTTGGCGAAGACGCACGGGGCAGGGAAAGGTATGTTTTCTTAGTGGACGAGGCCCACAACCTGCCCGACCGCGCCCGTGCCATGTATTCGGCTGAACTGCGCAGGAGCCGGTTTGTTTCCCTGTATGCCCGCATCCCCGGGGAGGAAAAGGCACTGGACGGCATCTTTGAAGGAATACTTCGGGCCTTCCACCGCTTTGCCCGCAGCTGCCGGGGGGACCTGCATCATGACGCCGAAGGAAAGACTGTCGGATGTGTGGTTTCTGCCGATGCCGACCCCGCCCTGAAGGCGGCGCTTCTGCGCTTCACCCATCAGGTGGAGGATTGGCTCGCGGAGCATCGCGAGCATTCCCTTGCTCCCGCCCTGGAGGAGCTTTGCGGTGAGACCGCAGAGCTGATCGAATTGGGAGAAGCAGCAGACAAGCATTTCCGTTGGGCGGCGGAATTTGAGGGGGACGAGCTTCGTCTTCGCCTGCTTTGCCTGGATCCGGCAGAGCGGCTCAGGGACAGCCTTGCCTTGGGACAGGCCGCCGTTTTCTTCTCGGCGACCCTTACTCCCACCGATTATTTTGCCGAGCTGCTGAGCGGCGGCGCCGCCGATGTGCACCTCTCTCTGCCCTCGCCTTATCCCACCGAAAACCTGTGTCTGGTCGCCATAGACCGCATTTCCACCCGCTATGCCGACCGTGAGGAGAGCGTCCCCCGCATTGTTCAGGCCATCGCCGCCACAGTGTCGGCAAAAGCGGGGCATTATATGGTGTATTTCCCCTCCTACGCTTACATGGAAGCGGTTTTCTCTCGCTTCACCGCAAAGTATCCCCAGGTTCGCGTCCGTGCCCAAAAACGGGGCATGGATGCCGCGGCACGGGATGCTTTCATTGCCGACTTCGCGGCCGATGATGCTGACCTGTTGGTGGGCTTCTGCGTGCTGGGAGGCTCCTTCTCGGAGGGGCTTGATCTGCCGGGCAATGCCCTCATCGGCACGGTGATCGTGGGGGTGGGCATTCCCCGTCTGAGTGTGGAGCGAGGCCTGCTGTCCGAATACTATGATGAGCGGAGTGAGCAGGGGTATGCCTATGCCTACACCTATCCCGGGATGAACAAGGTTCTGCAGGCGGCAGGCCGTGTCATCCGCCGGGAACAGGACAGGGGGATTGTGGTACTTATCGATGACCGCTACGGCTCTCCCGAGTATGTGCGGCTCTTCCCGCCCCATTGGTCGGAGCTCCGTTTTGTGGGGGATGTGGCCGCTCTGCGGGAACTCGCCCGAAAATTTTGGGCAAATGAAAAAAATTGACGATATTTTTGCGTTTTTTTGCATTACATCTTGCTTTTTTTCGCAAAATCTAGTATAATAGAAATGTTATGGCACACTGAAAATGCAATTCTGGCAAAGGAAAATTGCGCTTTTGTCAAAATTGCTGAGCATTTCGTGTTTTCGCCGCCGAAAGATGTGCGGTGTCACCATAGGAGGAAAAATGATGGAACGTATTACAATCAAAGCCCTCTTTGCCGATCCCTCTGCCTACGCAGGGAAGGAGATCACCGTTGCCGGTTGGGCACGCACCATCCGTGCAAGCAACGCCTTTGGATTTATCGAGCTCAATGACGGCTCCTACTTTACCAATCTGCAGATCGTCTTTGAGGACAGCATTCTCGAAAACTACCGCGAGATCGCCCGTCAGAACGTGGGCTGCGCTTTCGTGATTCGCGGCGAGTTTGTGCTGACCCCCGAGGCAAAGCAGCCCTTCGAGCTGAAGGCCCGTGAGATCGCCATTGAAGGCGCATCCACCGCCGACTTCCCCCTGCAGAAGAAGAAGCACAGCATGGAGTTTCTGCGCTCCATCGCTCACCTGCGTCCCCGCGCCAACACCTTCAACGCGGTCTTCCGTGTCCGCTCGGTGGCGGCCTATGCTATTCACCGCTTCTTCCAGGAGAAGGGCTTCGTCTATGTCAACACGCCGCTGATCACTGCCTCCGACTGTGAGGGTGCAGGCGAGATGTTCCGTGTGACCACCCTGGATCCCAAGGATCCCCCCCTCACCGAGGACGGGCAGGTGGACTTCACCCAGGATTTCTTCGGCAAGCCCGCAAACTTGACGGTTTCCGGCCAGCTGAACGCCGAGTGCTTTGCCATGGCCTTTGCCAATGTCTATACCTTTGGCCCCACCTTCCGTGCCGAGAAGTCCAATACTCAGCGCCATGCCGCCGAGTTCTGGATGGTTGAGCCCGAGATGGCCTTTGCCGATTTGGCCGACGATATGCGCACCGCTGAGGAGATGATCAAGTATATCCTCCGCTTTGTGATGCAGGAATGCCCCGCAGAGCTGGCCTTCTTCAACAAGTTCTTCGATAACACCCTGCTTGAGCGGATGCAGGCCCTGGTGGACAGCGAGTTCGGCCATGTGACCTACACCGAGGCGATCAAGTTGCTGGAGGAGAGCGGTCATGCCTTCGAGTACCCCGTTTCCTGGGGTATCGACCTGCAGACCGAGCACGAGCGCTACCTCACCGAGCAGATCTTCCACAAGCCGGTATTTGTCACCGACTATCCCCGTGAGATCAAGGCCTTCTATATGCGCCTCAACGACGACGGCAAGACGGTGGCTGCCATGGATATGCTGGTTCCCGGCGTCGGCGAGCTGATTGGCGGATCCCAGCGTGAAGAGAGAATGGATTACCTCATGGCGGCGCTTGAGAAGTTCGGTTTGGACGAGAAGGACTACTGGTGGTACCTCGATCTGCGTAAGTACGGCGGTACCCGCCATGCCGGCTTTGGCCTTGGCTTCGAGCGCCTGATCATGTATATCACCGGTATCCCCAACATCCGTGACGTGGAGGCATTCCCCCGCACCACGGGCAGCGCTGAGTTCTAAACTCTGCAGACGGGTCCCGCAAATCCTGCAAAAACGGATTTGCCGCCCACATATTCCCGCCGCCGGGCATATACTGCCAACGGTGGCGGGATGACTTTGACCAAATTTGACCAAAAACGAGAAGAGGAGAGGGTTTTGACGGCAGGGGGGCCGCCTACGACCCGGAATGATTGCAATGTCTTATCAAAACGCCTGCAAGTCTGAGCTTTTGGAATTGCAGAATCAACTTCGTGCAAGTTATGACAAGTTCGTGGCCGACGGCCTTTCTCTGGATCTTTCCCGGGGAAAACCTGCGGCTGATCAGCTGGATATGGTCAGCGATATGCTCACCACCCTGTCCGATAAGGCGGACTGCTTCTCTGCATCGGGGATGGACTGCCGCAACTACGGCCTGGTGGACGGCCTGCCCGAGATGAAGCAGATCTTCTCCGACCTGCTGGGAATTCCTGCTGAGTACATCCTGGTGGCGGGTAACTCCAGCCTGAATCTGATGTACGACAGCGTGTCCCGTGCTATGCTGTACGGCGTAGTGGGGAGCGAGAAGCCCTGGTGCAAGTATGAAAAAATCAAATTTCTATGTCCCGCTCCCGGCTATGACCGCCATTTCGGCGTCACCGAGTCCCTGGGCGTTGAGCTGATCACCGTTCCCATGACGCCCACCGGTCCCGATATGGATCTGGTGGAGCACTATGTGGCCGAAGACGAGACGGTGAAGGGCATTTGGTGCTGTCCCAAGTATTCCAATCCCGAGGGTATCACTTACTCGGATGAGACGGTACGCCGCCTGGCTTCTATGAAGACCGCCGCCCCCGATTTCCGCATTTTCTGGGACAATGCCTATGCGGTACATGACCTGTACGAGGAGACCGATCACCTCGCAGATATTTTTGCCGAGACGGAGAAGGCCGGCAATCCTGACCGTGTCTTCTACTTCGCTTCTACCTCCAAGATTTCCTTCCCTGGTTCCGGTGTGGCCATGATGGCCGCATCCCCGGCAAACCTGGCGCAGATCAAGAAGATCATGTCCATGCAGACCATCGGCTATGACAAGCTCAATCAGCTCCGCCATGTGAAATATTTTGGCTCGGCCGAGGGCATCCTTGCCCATATGCG
>JAFTUB010000249.1 GCA_017466495.1 Clostridia bacterium | reverse complement strand
GCGACGGCAAATTGATCTCCTGCAAACTGTCGCAAAAGAGGAATGCCCCCTCCCCCACCGAGGTCAAGCTATCCGGCAAACGGATATCCTCCAGGCTGGGACACCCTTCAAAAGCATATGCCTCAATGGTTTCGAGGGTACGCGGCAAGTGCACTGCGCGAAGATTTTCACCATCTGAAAAGCCACCTCTGCAGATTGTCCTAACTCCCTCGGGCAGGATCACTTCGGTGAGTTTCTGCGCGTAGGCAAAGGCACACCACCCGATCTTGGCAACACCTTCCGGAACGGTATAAACCTTGTCCTTCTTGCCCGCCGGATAAGCCAGCAGCACGGTACCGTCGGCGCTGAATATCACCCCATCCCGGGAGATCAAGTAAGGATTTCCCTCGTCCACTATAAATTCTTCTAATGCCGGGCAAGCCAACCCACTTTCAATATTCTCCACACCGGCCGGGAGATAAAGCCTGCGCACCTTGACACTGTCCGAAATAATATCCGATATTTGGGTCACCCCGGCGGGGATGCGCAATTCAATGAGTGAATCGCAACTTGAAAACGCATATCTACCAATCTCGGTAATGCTATCCGGCAATTCCACCGTTTTCAAACGCGGCATACCGAAGAAGGCACTATAACCGATCTCAGTGATGCCCTCGCCGATGACCAGGTGGGTGGCTTGTGATAGCACAGCGCCCAAGCCCATCTCTGTATCGAAGGCGGCGCGAAAATAATCGGGGATAGTTCCCTCCCCTTCAATGGTAATGGTCCCCCAGCGATCGAGGGACCAGCGCAGGTTCCCCTCGACACCCTGCTGGGGCTCGGTGCATCCGGTAACGGTCAAAAGTAAAACAAAGCAAAGCAGACCTAACAAAACCATCCGTCTCATGGGAAACCTCCTATTCAATTTATTTTACCCGCTCCCGACGCACCAGTCGGCCTGCCGCAAAATGCAGGCGTTCCACCCTGCGATACACCTCGGGGGTGCAGGGGACGGGGGTGATTCGGTCATCCTTCGGCCAAAAGCGAGGATCAAAATCCCGGCCGATAAGCATCGTTCCGGTGAAATCCGCGAGGCGGTGGAAGGTGTACTGCCACATCCGCGGGTTATCGCAGGGGGGATCGTTATCGGCCTCACAGCTCCGCATCGCCTTCACCCCGTCAATGACGGGCAGGGCGCGGAAGAGGCGACAGCGAAACTCGCCCATCAGCGACTCAAGCCGCAGCTGACCGTTCTCGAGGCGGTAGTGGATCGATCGCCGCGCACCCCCAAGGCAAAGCCGACTCAGGTCGGGGCCGAGGCCAGGCTCGGTGCCAAACACCACAAAATCCTCGTCCGCCAGCACATAAACGTCGCAAACGCTACCGTCGGCGAAGGTCACTTCATGGCAGCTATGGTGCATACGCCCTCCTTAATCCAGGGGCGTGGTGTCGCCCTTCTCCCGAATGATAATACGGATGGGCGTCCCTCTGAAGCCAAAGGTATCCCGCAGACAGTTCTCGATATAGCGGCGGTAGGAGAAGTGGAAGAGCTCGATGCTGTTGCAGAAAATCACAAAGGTAGGCGGAGCCACGCTGACCTGGGTCATATAGTAGATCTTCAGTCGGCGCCCCTTGTCGGAGGGAGGCTGGGTGCGGGTGGTGGCTTCGGCCAGCACATCGTTGAGCATACCGGTGGAAATGCGGGTATTGGTCTGGTTGTGGACATAGTTGATCTGCTCAAAGAGCTTGACCACACGCTGGCCGGTCATGGCCGACACAAAGAGAATGGGCGCGTAGGTCATATAGGACAGGGCATCGTAGATCTTGCGGGTAAAGGAGTTGACGGTGTTGTTGTCCTTGTCCACCAGATCCCACTTGTTCACCACGATGATGGTGGCCTTCCCTGCCTCGTGGGCAATGCCCGCGATCTTCTCGTCCTGCTCGGTGATGCCCTCGGTGGCATCGATCATGAGCAGACAAACCTGGGCACGCTCCACCGCCATGTGGGCGCGGAGCACGCTGTACTTCTCGATCTTATCGTCCACCTTGCTTTGACGGCGCAGACCTGCGGTGTCAATGAAGGTGTACTTGCCGAACTCGTTGTCCACGGTGGTGTCGATGGCATCACGGGTGGTGCCGGCAATGTTGGAAACGATCAGCCGCTCTTCGCCGAGAATGCGGTTGATGATGGAGGACTTGCCCGCGTTGGGCTTGCCGATGACGGCAACCTTGATGCGATCGTCGGGCTCCTCCTCCCCCTCTGCCTCGGGCAGAGCGGCCACCACGGCATCCAGCAGGTCGCCGCTTCCGCTGCCGTGCAGGGAGGAAAGGGAGATGGGATCCTGCTCGAAGCCCAGCTCGTAGAACTCATAATATTCCATGGGAGGCTGACCGATGCGGTCGCACTTGTTCACCACGGGAATGATGGGCTTGCCGCTCTTTTTGAGCATGACGGCAATGTCACGGTCATCGGCCACCAGCCCCGCCTGCACATCGCACATGAAGATGATCACATCGGCGGTTTCAATGGCCAGCTCGGCCTGACGGCGCATCTTCGCCATGATCAGATCCTCGGTCTTGGGCTCGATACCGCCGGTGTCGATGATGATCAGCCCGCGGCCGTTCCACTCGGTCTCGCCGTAAATGCGGTCACGAGTCACGCCGGGGGTATCCTCCACAATGGCGCGGCGCTCGCCAATGAGTTTATTGAACAGGGTGCTCTTCCCCACATTGGGGCGCCCTACGATTGCAATAATCGGTCTTGCCATGATGTTAACTTCCTTTCTTTGTATGGGTCAGTTCCGGGGCGGTGCCACAGCCAGGCAATGGGCTGCGTCGGCATAGGTCACCGTAAAGCCTGCCGTTCCGCCGAACATCGGAAGGACCTCAAATCCAATCTCCATCCCGCTTTCGCCGAAGCAGACGGCGGGATAAATGCCGTATGCGGGCTTAATCTGCAACAGCAAATCATCCCAGGTCATCTGATCAAGCAGATCCGCACTGCCCCAAGTCTGCGTTGCTTTTCCCGCCCGCAGAATGGCTCCAAGCGCTTCCCAGTCGGTAATTAACGCCTCAGGCGCAATGCTCTCCCCCGTTACGGGATTCAAATTTCCGGTGTACACGATCTGTGTCTCGACACCATCCACCGGGGAGGTGTAGGCCGCGCGACAAAGAAAGGAGAGGATCTCCCCATCAAACCGCTTGATCTCCACCGAGGTTACCTCATAGTTGAAGGTCCCTCCCTCATCCAGCATGGTCAACGCTCCGGTAGCGTGAACGGCGTAAACTTTCTCAGCGTGGTGCTTCAGCCGGGCATTGAGGGTCTCGGTATCAGTCCCCACTGCCACGGGATAACGCAAAATTTTCAGCGAATCTCCGCCAAGAGAGGTAGTTTCTTCCCCAACCGTAATCTCGGTAATCTCCATGGACTGAGGTGCAGTGGTCACCGCATCCCCCGTCCCGGCATCGGTGGTCACGGCGGGATCGTCCACCGCCGCAGGTCCACAGGCGGAAAGCGAAAGAACCAGCATCAGACACAGTACAAACAATTTTTTCATCTGCATAACCTCCTTATGCAAGATCGCAGGCATCCCCAAGCAGAGCACGGATCAGCTCCGTCCCGTCATTGGGGACAAAACGGACAGGCACACCCAGGCGCTCCGACAGCGCATCCGGGGTCATGCCGCACAGGAAAAGATCCCCCTCGGCCCGCAGGCAGACCCGCGGGAGCAGAAGTTCATCCCCCAGCTCCTTCCCTGCCAGCTGATCGGCGATATCCCGCCCGGTCAGAAGGCCCGCCACATTGATCAGCTCCCCGAAGAAATCGTTGCGGACGGGGATCACGCGAATCTCCAGTCCCTGCACACGCTCCGTCAGCCGGGCCGCCAGGGCAGTAAGGGTGGGACAGGCAGCCTCTCCCGTGGCCACCGTTACGGTGCGGTCGAGGTGTGAGGGAAGGTCGTCTCCCAAAAATTCCAGTTCAAAATCGAATTCGTGACACAGCGAGGTCAGCAGCCCAACCCCGTTCTCGATCTGGCTGTACTCCTCGTAGTATTCGTCGGGGGGCAGTTCAAGCCCCGCCTTCAGATACAGCTCATCGGCGCAGAAGAAGAGCCTGGTTCCCAGCTTCTCCATGCATTCCCCGGCAAAGGTATCCACCTGCGCGATCACAGCGGCACACTCCTCGGGGGTGAAGGGAGAGAGGGGATAAAGCCCCTCGCGGTATTTGGTCAGCCCGGCGGGGACCACCGACACACTGCGCAGAGCGGGAGCAAGCTCGGCCAGGTCCCGCATAGAGCGGTCCAGCTCTGCCCCGTCGTTGATGCCGCGACAGAGAACGATCTGCCCGCAGAGGGCGATGCCGGCATCGGCCAGGCGACGGAGGTACTCCAACGTTTTTCCCGCACGGCGGTTGCCCATCATGGTACAGCGCAGCTCGGGATTGGTGGTATGCACCGACACATTGACGGGGGAAATGTGCATCTCGATGATGCGGTCAATGTCCTCGTCATGCAGGTTGGTAAGGGTAATATAGTTGCCGTGGAGGAAGGACAGGCGGGAATCGTCGTCCTTGAAATAGAGGGTGTCCCGCATCCCCCGGGGCAGCTGATCAATGAAGCAGAAGATGCACCGGTTGGCACAGCGGTGCTTGCCGTCCATGAGGGGCGTGGCAAATTCCAGGCCGATGTCGTCATACTCCCCCTTGCGGATGGTGACCTCCACCAGCTCAGGGCCGCGATGCAGGAGAAGATTCACGGTACGTTCAGCCAAATAAAAGCGATAATCCAGCACGTCACGGATATTGTGTCCGTTGATGGAAATCAAAATATCCTGCGCCAGAATCCCCGCCCGATCGGCGCGGGAACCGGGCAGCACTTCGGTTACGGTGACCATTCCGCCATCCCTCCCATGAAAAGGTATAGTTACAGTATATTATATCACACAGAGCCGCCTTCTGTCAAAAGAATTTGAAAATTTATCGGAAAATATCCCCGCAGAAAATGTCCCCTTGCGCTTTACAAATCCCCGGGGGTGTGCTATAATGGGTCGGGGGAAAAATGAAGGAGGAAATTGTCATGATTCTCACCTATGAACAGCTTACATCCATCACCCGCGGTGCCGACCACACCCGTATCGACAGCCGCGGCCACATCGCGCTGTGCCGCTGCACCGATGCCCAGGTAGCCGCTTACGGCAATGACGGTGCCAAGTGCCACCTGACCGCCGGTATCCGCTTTGATTTTTACACCGATTCCGAGGAGATCGCCTTTGACTACTGCATCCGCCGCCGCGCTTCGGTGCGCTGGATGTCGGTGGATCTTTATGTGGACGGCGTTATGGTGGTGGGGGATTACAAGAATACTCACCAGTCCTACGATACCTACACCTTCACCCACCATTTCGGGGACAAGGCACGCCGCCGCATCACGATTTATCTGCCCTACATGGTGGATATCCGCATCATGGAGTTCCGTCTGGATGACGGCGCTGAGGTAACCCCCTATACCGCATACAGCGGTGCCATGCTCTGCTTCGGCGACTCCATCACCCACGGCTACCATGCCCATTACTCTTCCTGCACATACCCCGCCATGGTTTCCCGTTTCTTCAACTACGATTTCTCCAACCAGGGCAATGCAGGCTACATTTTCGATGCCAACACCATCGACCCCGAGCAGAACTTCAAGCCCGATCTGATCACGGTGGCCTTCGGCACCAACGACTGGAGCAAGCTTCCCTCCAATGAGGAGTATGTCTCCCGTGCGCAGGCCTTCTTTGACCGTTTGGCCGAGGCTTATCCCGGCGTTCCCGTTTACGGCATCCTTCCCCTGTGGCGTGAGGACGACTGGCGTCCCAAGCCCACCGGTGCGTTTGCCGACACCCGCCGTCAGCTGGCCGAAATTATGGCCGCCCACGGCTGCATCATCGTGGACGGCATGAAGGCAGTGCCCCACGTTCCCGAATTCTTTGCCGACTACCGTCTGCACCCCAACGATCTGGGTTTTGCCTTCTATGCCCAGGAAATGATCCGCGTGATCAACGAACAGCAGAAATAAATGACCGGGGGAGGGGCTTTGGAAAAAGCCCCTCCCCCGCAACTGTTTGGGCCACGGCCGCGGTATCCTGCCGCCGGCCGAATACAAAAATAAAAATCCGAACCCCAAAGTTCGGATTTCTTTCGTTGGTGACCCGTAGGAGAATCGAACTCCTGTTACCGCCGTGAAAGGGCGGTGTCTTAACCGCTTGACCAACGGGCCTGGTAGCGGAAGTTGGACTTGAACCCACGACCTATCGGGTATGAACCGATTGCTCTAGCCAGCTGAGCTATTCCGCCATAACGTTTGATATTATAGCACATCCCGCAGAATTTGTCAAGGGGATTTTGGAAGTTTTTTTGCTTTTTTTATGTCATTCCAAGAATCCGCAAATTTCTTCCCGCAGCCTCTGCCGGCCGCCGCAATCCCCCCTTGATTACAGACAAAATTTGTGGTATACTGATCACAATACAGCGCGAAAGGAGTGCGTGTCATGGAAATGCAATACCCCTCTGCCGTCAGAGGAATTCTGGACGGTCTGCATGAAGCAGGCTACGAAGCCTACATTGTGGGCGGGAGTCTGCGGGACACTCTGCTTGGACGGGCGCCCCATGACTGGGATGTGACCACCTCTGCCCTGCCTGAGCAGACCCTGTCGGTCTTTCGCCACCGCCGCACCATCCTGACCGGCATGAAGCACGGCACCGTCACCGTCCTGGCCGAGGAGAAGGGCTCTCCCCTGCCGGTGGAGATCACCACCTACCGCATCGACGGAGACTACCTGGATGCCCGCCACCCCTCCACCGTCACCTTCACCCCCAACATTGCCGACGATCTCTCCCGACGGGACTTCACGGTCTGCGCCATGGCCTGGTCGCCCTATGGTGAGGGGGACGGATTGGTGGATCTCTTCGGGGGCAGAAACGACCTGGATGCCCGGCTGATCCGCTGCGTGGGAGATCCTGAGCAGCGGTTTCGGGAAGACGCACTGCGCATTCTCCGCGCCTACCGCTTTGCCGCTCAGCTCTCCTTTGACATTGATCCCGCTACGCGAGCCGGGGCGCAGATCTGTGCTCCCCTGCTCGCCCGCATTTCGGTGGAGCGCATCGCCGCAGAGCTGAGCCGCACCGTCACCTCTCCCAATGCCGCCGAGGCATTGACCATGATGATTGAAGATGATGTGCTGGGACGCATCTGCACCGATTTGGATCAAAGCGGGATTCCCCGCCTGGCCGCCCTTCCCCCGGAGCTTGCCCTGCGCCTGGCTGCCCTCTTCCGCCGCACTCCCGTGGATCGGGTCAACGCGGTGCTCACCGGTCTGCGTTTTCCCGGCGCGGTAGTGCGCCGTGTCTGCGCCGCCCTTGCTCTCTGCGATGTTCCCATGGAAAAGGATGCCCCCCTTGGGGTGCGCCGCCTTCTTCGGGTGGGTGGGCAGGCGGCTGTCACCGACAGCCTGACCCTGCGCGCCGCCTTCGGAGAGGATGTATATGTATATCGTCTTGCCCTTGAGCG
>JAFTUB010000248.1 GCA_017466495.1 Clostridia bacterium | reverse complement strand
TCCCCCCTATGTTTTCCCCCCGGTTACCCTGCTGAAGGTTGATCCCGCGCCCCCCAGCGGCGACGTGCGGGCTGAGCTGCAGCAGAACGCCGAGAAGCTGGTGGAGACCCTGTCCAGCTTCAATGTGCGGACTAAGATTGTCAATGTATCCCGCGGACCCACCATTACCCGGTACGAGCTTCAGCCCGAGGCCGGTACCCGTGTCCGCTCTATCGCCAACCTGGTGGATGATATTGCCCTTAACCTGGCTACCACGGGTGTGCGCATTGAGGCACCCATTCCCGGAAAGGCCGCAGTGGGCATTGAGGTGCCCAACAAGGTAGTGGCCACCGTTTACGCCCGTGAGCTCATCGAGTCGGAGGCGTTCCAGTCGGCCAAGAGCCGCTTGACCGCCTGCCTCGGCCGCGACGTGGCGGGTGCGCCCATCTACTGCGATCTGGCCAAGATGCCCCATCTGCTCATCGCCGGTACTACCGGTTCGGGTAAGTCGGTGTGTATCAACAGCATCATGCTCAGTATTCTCTATAAGGCTTCTCCCGACGAGGTGAAGCTGATCCTCATCGACCCTAAGAAGGTCGAGCTGAATGTCTACAACGGCATTCCCCACCTGTTGGTGCCTGTGGTAAGCGATCCCAAAAAGGCGGCAGGTTCTTTGAACTGGGCAGTTGGCGAGATGGAACGCCGCTACGAGCTCATCGAGGACGCCGGCGTGCGCAACCTCCAGGGCTACAACGCTTATATCGAAAGCCATCCCGAGCGAGGGGAAAAGCTGCATCAGATTGTGATTGTCATCGACGAGCTGGCCGACCTGATGATGACGGCCAAAGACGATGTGGAGACCTCCATCTGCCGCATTGCCCAAAAGGCCCGCGCCGCAGGGATGCACCTGGTCATCGGTACCCAGCGTCCCTCGGTGGATGTTATCACCGGTCTGATTAAGGCCAATGTGCCCTCTCGTATCGCATTTACCACGGTTTCCCAGGTGGACTCCCGTACCATCATTGATATTGCCGGTGCCGAGAAGCTCATTGGACGCGGCGATATGCTCTATTCCCCCGTGGGATCGACCCGTCCTGTCCGCGTACAGGGTGCCTTTGTCAGCGACAGTGAGGTGGAGTCGGTGATCGACTTCATCAAGAATAACTCCGGCGAGGGTGAGTACAGCGAAGAGGTCATTGAGAGCATCGAGAAGGAAGCAGCCCGCTGTGGCCAGTCCAAGAAGGGCGGCGGCAGCAGTTTGGAGGATATTGAGGCAGAGGCGGCGGACGAGCCTGCCGATCCCATGCTTCGTCCTGCCATCGAGCTGGCCATCGAGTGCGGAAAGATTTCCACCTCCCTGATTCAGCGCCGGCTTTCCCTTGGCTACGGACGCGCCGCCAAGCTCATTGACCGTATGGAGCGGCTGGGCTATGTCAGCGCCCCCGATGGGCAGAAGCCTCGCGATGTCCTGATCACCCGCCAGCAGTTCATGGAAATGGTGGTGCGGGATGAGGATCTCGGATAAATTTATGTTTGACTGTAAACAAAGGAGAATTGTGATGAGAAAGATGATTGCCCTGATGCTGCTGCTTTGCCTGGTGGCCATTCCCGCCTGTGCCAATGATGCAGACAGAATCGATATACCCGAGACCCACGCCGCTGCCATTGACCCCGAGAAGGTCAAGACGGTAAGACTGGTTCGCCTGAATGAGAACGGCGAAGAAGTCTTCACTGCACTCATGGAGGAGAACAATCTGGCGATTCCCCTGCTGGCCACCGTATTTGACACCGCCGCCAAGGCTGAGCCCGCCGCTGAGCGCCGCTGTGATATTCGCGGCACCATGCGTATGACCGACGGCAGTGAGATCGTATTCGAGGTCTTTACCGATGACACCATGGAATCCGGCGGTGCTGTGCTGGAGGGCGCGAAGATGCGTCAGTTCATCTACTCCTTTGTGGCCGGATTTGCAGCATCTGCACCCGTAACCACCGAAGCTGCACAGGGGGCAGAGGGCTGATGGGACACTTTATTGTGCTGGACGGCCTCGACGGCTCGGGGAAGGGAACCCAAGCCGAGCTGCTTCGCCGCCGTCT
Source organism: Clostridia bacterium (assembly GCA_017466495.1). GTDB lineage: Bacteria > Bacillota > Clostridia > Oscillospirales > CAG-272 > SIG693. The sequence continues at coordinate 14,195 of JAFTUB010000248.1, read as the reverse complement.
GACCGATGCGGGACGCGAGGTGATGCTCATCTCCTTCCCCCACTACGGCACGCCCGGTGCCGCCGCGGTGGAGTTCTACCTCGGAGGAAAGCTGGGTAGTGACCCTGCCGGCACCAATGCCTATGCCGCCTCCACCTTTTACGCCGTGGACCGTTATCTGTCCTGGCGCACCGAGTGGGGTGATTTCCTCACTCGCCCCGATACGGTGGTGATCGCCAACCGCTACACCTCGGCCAATGCGGTGCATCAGCTGTCCAAGCTGCCCCGGGAGGAGTGGGATGCATTCCTTGACTGGCTGGGCGACTTTGAATTTGATCGGCTGGGGCTCCCCCGTCCCGATCTCACGGTCTATTTGGAGATGACGCCGGCCATTTCCATGCGCCTGGTGTCCCACCGCTCTGCCGAAACCGGGCAGAAGAAGGATATTCACGAGCTGGATCCCCACCACCTTGAGGCCAGCTACGGGGCGGCGATCTATGCCGCATCCCGCTGGGGTTGGCACCGCTTGCCCTGCTACGCAGGGGACGAGCCCCGCGCCATCGAGGCCATTGCCGAGGACGTTTACGCGGCAGTGAAAGGGATACTTTAAGGCCGGACTGTAAATATTCCATCAATTTTTTGCCATGGGCGTGTATTTCGCCCAAAATCTGATATAATGTGATTAGGTTGGAAAGGATAACATATGGTTTACCTTTTTTTAGCAAACGGATTTGAGGAGATTGAGGCCCTCTGCCCCCTGGATCTGCTCCGCCGCGCTGGTGTTGACGTCAAGACGGTGGCAATTTCCACCGATGGCTTGGCTGTTACCGGTGCCCATGGGATCACCGTGATGGCGGACATGGCCGAGGCGGATTTCGATCCCTGCGCCGAAGCCGAGATGCTGATCCTGCCCGGCGGAATGCCCGGTGCCGCCAATCTGGATGCCTCCCCTGTGGTGGATGCCGCCATTGCCGCGGCTGTCCGGCGGGAGAGCTTTCTTTCTGCCATCTGTGCCGCGCCCATGATTTTGGGCCGCCGCGGTCTGCTGGCGGGACGTGAGGCCATTTGTTTCCCCGGTTTCGAGGACGAGCTGAAGGGAGCTGCGCTGTCCGCATCCCGCGTGGTGCGTGACGGAAAGATCATCACCGCCGCGGGAATGGGCGTTGCCCTGGACTTTGGCCTTGCGCTGGTTTCCGCCCTGAAGGGTGAGAAAGCCGCCGAGAGCCTGCACCGCGCTGTGCTTGCCCGCCGCTGATGTGGCGCCGCGGAATTTTTACCGCCCCGGCTTTGGTGCTGGCGGTTTATATCCTGCTGCTGTGCTCCCGCTTTTTGGATACCTCCCTGTTTGCCGACAGCAACGGCTACCTGACGGTGGTGGTGATGCAGCTGCTGATTTTTCTGCTCCCTGCTGCCATCTACTGTAAACTGCGGGGAGATCACATTCGCGGCCGTCTGCGGATCCGCTTAGTGGGACTGGAACAGCTTTTGCTGGTCCTGGCGGCAGCGTTGACACTCATCTGCGGGGCCATGGCGATCAGCTTTGCCATGGGCGGTGACCAAAACGATCTGCGCTACTCCCTGTATGAGCAGTTCGCAGCCATGACCGATGGGGGTGCGGGAAATTTGCTCTATGCCCTCATGGCCTTTGCCGTACTTCCCGCCATCTGTGAGGAGTTTGTCTTCCGCGGGGTGCTCTGCGCCGAGTTGGAGAAGAACGGACTGCCCGCTTCGGTGCTGATCAGCGCACTTTTCTTTGCCATGCTTCATTTTGATCTGCCTCGCTTCCCCATTTATTTCTTTGCCGGAATTGTGCTGGCCATGGTGCTGTATGCCACCCGCTCGGTGCTGGACCCCATCGTTGTGCATTTTCTCTACAATCTTTTCGGTCTTTTTGGGCGCCCCTATATGACCGAGCTCTACGAACGGACAGGGAGTGCTTCGCTGTTTATTTTCCTTTTGGCGGTACTGTTCCTGCTTGCTCTGATTCTCTTTTTCGGAGAAGCGGCCAGAAGCTACAGCGGCTATGCCCGCCGGGGACTCCGGGCCGACGATTATCGTCCCAATATTCCCCGAACGAAGGGAAGCTCCCCTTTTGCCGAAGCTCTGCTGACCCCCTTGGGCCTGTTGGCAGCGCTGTTTTATGTGATCGTGATCATTGCCGTCTGATACGGCTTATCCCATCCGAACCGATGAAGGAATGGAACCTATGAACAACACACCAAGTCAACCCAACAATTCTCCGCGGCCGGCGGTGAAGCGGCCTGTGCGGGCCATGCGCCAGCCGGGCGAAGCCCCGCAGAGTCCGGGAATGCAGAATGTATCTCTGCCCGCGGGACAGACTCCCGCAGTTCAGCGGCCTGCTCCCGTTCCTGCTCGCGCACCGCAGGCGCAGAATGGGCAAACGCCCGGGGTCCAGCGCCCCGCTCCTGCCCGTGCACCGCAGATGCAGAACGGCCAGGCGCCCGCTAATCAGCGTCCCGTGCCTACTCCCGCTCGCGCACCGCAGATGCAGAATGGACAGGCCCCCGCCAATCAGCAGACCGCGCCTGCGCCTGCCCCTGCCCGTGCACCCCATAGCCCAAACGGACAGCCCCCTGTTTCCCAGCGCCCCGTCCGCTCGCCGCAGATGCAGAATGGACAGCGGCCTGCTGTCCTGCCGACGGTAAAGCAAGTGCAGGAGGCTCCCACCACCCAGGTGGATCTGACCGCCCCCCATACCGTGATCGATGACAACTCGGCCACTCGCCGCATGGACATTCCCACCGACCACGAGAAAAAGAAAAAGCGCCCCGAGGACGCCGAGAAAAAGAAGAAAAAGCAGATGTCCGAGGGGGCGGCTACCCTACTCAGCATCGTCAAAGCCATTACCTATATCGTGTTTGTCATTGTGCTGGCGGGCTTCCTGTCCTATTATATCATCCGCGTGGCCAACGATATGTTCGCCTTTGTGAAGTCGGATGAAATGGTGGAGGTGGAGATCCCCGAATATGCCACCATTGATGATGTGAGTCAAATTCTGGCCGAGAATGGGATCATCACCTACCCCGATGTGTTCAAGATCTATGCCAAGCTCAACAAGGACAACGGTGAGTTCGTGGCGGGAAGCTATACCATCAACGCCATGATGAACTATGACGAGCTGCTCATGGCATTCAAGGAGAAATTTGTGCGCGGCACCATTCGTCTGACCATTCCCGAGGGCTATACCGTGGATGAGATCATCGATCTCTTCATTGAAAACGGGGTGGGCATGGTGGAGCGGGAGGAAGATGTGTTTGAGACCGCCACCCGCGAGGATTATGTGGCAGCGGTGAGCAACCTGGAGCTGTACGCTGAGTATTTTGAGTTTATCCGTGCGTTAATCGGCAATATGTCGGAGGATCGGTTTTACCCCCTGGAGGGCTATCTCTTCCCCGACACCTACGAGTTCTACACCGACTCCAAGCCATCTCAGATCATCTATAAGCTGCTCAATCGTTTCAACAACGTCTTCAAGAGCGAGTTTTACGATCGCGCCGATGAGCTTGGCTACACGGTGGATGAGATCGTCACTCTTGCCTCCATGGTGGAGAAGGAGACCCGTCTTTACCATGAGTTCGAGTCGGTTTCGTCGGTCTTCCACAACCGCCTGCGTGACCCCGCAAACTATGCGTTCCTGGAAAGCGATGCCACCATCATGTATGCCATTCACCATGACACCGGTGAACGCAAGGAGGACATGACCCACGAGGATGTGTCCTATGTTTCTCCCTACAACACCTACACCAACCGCGGTCTTCCCCCGGGCCCCATCGCCAACCCCAGTTACCAGGCGCTGACCTGCGCCCTTTACCCCGAGGATACCGAGTATTACTACTTTGTCTCCCGCAAAAACGGCGAGACCATCTTCTCCCGTACCCTGACCGAGCACAAAGCTGCTGTGGCCTCTGTGGCTGCGGAAGGATAAAATCAGACCCGTCGGATCTGCACAGTGTGCGGATGCCGACGGGTCATTTTTATTTGCTTGTGAAATTACTTCTCAGACTTTTCCTTGCCCAGAATCGCGTTGGTGACGATACCCAGGATCAGCGCGGTGGCGATGGCGGTGATGGAGATCTGGCCGAAGTTGAGGGTCAGACCGCCGATGCCGGGGATGAGGATAGCGGCAACCACGAAGAGGTTGCGGCTCTCGCCCAGGTCAACCACCTGGAGCATCTTCAGACCGGAAACGGCGATGAAGCCGTAGAGGGCGATGCAGATGCCGCCGATGATGCAGGAGGGAATGGTGTTGACGAACTGTACGAAGGGGTTGAAGAAGGACACCACGATGGCCATGACAGCGGTGGTGGCGATGGTGAAGATGGAGGCGTTGCCGGTGATGGCTACGCAGCCGACGCACTCACCGTAAGTGGTGTTGGGGCAGCCACCGAAGATGGAGCCGACGATGGAGCCCACGCCGTCGCCCATAACAGTCTTGCCCAGGCCGGGTTCTTTGATGAGGTCGCGGCCGATGATGGAGGAGAGGTTCTTGTGGTCAGCAATGTGCTCGGCCAGAACGACGAAAGCAACGGGGACGAAGAGCAGGGCGATGGAAGCGATGCCTGCGCCGCCGCCCAGGAGGGAGCCGCCTTCCTTGATGGCCTGAACGAAGGTCATCTCGGGAATGCGGAAGATGTCGGAGAACTGGAAGCCGTCGGCGAAGAGGCCGGTGAGGGCGGAGTAGTCAACGATCTTGAGGTACTCGATGTTAGCCAGCGAGCCCACCAGGGTGCAGATGGAAGCGAAAACGTAGCCGGCGAGAATACCGATGACGAAGGGGATAAGCTTCATACTGCGGGTGCCCTTGACCGAAGCGATAACGGTGACGAAGAAGGTAACCAGACCGCAGAGGATGGCAACCAGGTTGTAGTTTTCTGCGCTGACGGCGGTGTTGTTGAGGTTGTTGATGGCAGAGCCGGAAAGGCTGAGACCGATGAGTGCAACGGTGGGGCCGATGATGACGGGAGGCAGGAGCTTATTGACCCACTCGGTGCCCACAAAGTGGATGATGACCGAGATGAGGACGTAAACCAGGCCTGCAAAGACCGCACCGACGATGATGCCGAGGAAGCCGAAGGCGGCGGCACCGATCAGGGGAGAAATGAAGGCGAAGGAGCTGCCCAGGAAAACGGGGCTCTTGCCGCGGGTGATGAGCAGATAAACCAGGGTACCTGCACCTGCGCCAAGCAGAGCGGCGGCCTGATCCATGACGATGGTGCTCTGCCCGCCGTTAACCAGAACGGGAACCAGCAGGGTTGCGGCGATGATAGCCAGCAGCTGCTGCAGGGCAAAGATCAGGTTGGCGCCGAATTTCGGTTTGTCGTGGATGTCGTAAACCAGTTTCATATGATCCTCTTTCTCCGCCATCGAAGTTTGAGGGAACGTCAGCCGCCGTGGCGGTGAACGGCTGCCGCCATTCCCGCAGGCTCGAACACAGCATAAAAAAACTGCCCGAGGGCGGTCACGCCAATGGCGGCCGTCCCACAGACAGAGTTCTTCCGTAACGGAACAGTGCTCCGAGGATGAACCCAAGCTGCGATTCTTAACCTTCGGAAATATTGCGCGGGATCCCCCGCAGATGCAAGCCCATTATAACACGATGTGACAAAAAAAGCAAGCATTTTTTGACAAACTGTGAATTTGGCCAAAAAAGCTTGCCGATTTTGTGCAGGATGCTTAGGGGATGATACGGGCACCTTCCAGCGTCATAAGAGGAGGCGCATCCATGGCGAAGCGAGAGATGCACTGATGGAGGACAGGGAAGGCATCCCATACCAGGGTAATGCGCTCGGACTCGGTCAGACAGAGGGTCAGGCCTTCAGCCGTTGGGCAGAAGGGCGTGTTCGGCTCAATGGGGAAGGTGGCGGACAACTCCTCCATTGCCTCGCCTAAGAAGTCCGCCAGGGTAACGCGGCGATTATCGGTGAGGTCGTATACATAGGGAATGACGTGATCCCCGTCAGTCAGCTCTACGGTGCAGAGGATGCCCAGTTGCTGTTCGGCAAGGGCTGCGTCGGGATTCTGCGCCATCTTCAGCAGGGTATCCGGCAAGGTGAGGTTGTCGGCGGCGGAGGAAGAAGCACTCTCCGCTTTTTCCGGAGCAAAGGTGAGTGTCGACTGTCTCAGCGCCTCGTCCAGAGAAATGCCGCACACTGTTTGGGGCAGGATGGCGGTCACGATGCGGCCGGAGAGGGTTTCCTCGGGGGCTGAAGTGCACACGGGCTCCAAAACTTCTTCCGCCCATGCGGTGGTAGCAGTGGTCACCGAATAGGTGTCGCCCTTCCCGGCAGGTGCGGCGGTTTCGGCGGGAGCGGCAGTACCTGCTCGCTGAAGCTCCGCTTCCACGGCGGCATCCATAACCCCCACGGAAGAGTAGGTGCTGGAGGCCATGTCGGCATCGTGATATGCCTCGGGAGCGGCATCATCAGCGGCGGTGAGGGAGCCCAGCACGGCGTTGCCGATGATGACCAGGCAAAGCATGGCGGCGGCACCCACCGAGCCGACCGCGGTCAGGCGGCGAATGCGGCGCAGGCGGTTCTCCCGATGGATCTGCTTCATAATGCTGCCGCGAAGTTCGGGAGGCGGTGTCAGTTCGGCACCGCGGATTTCGGTGCGCAGACTTTCCAGCGCTTCAGCCAGTTGGCGGCAGGCATCGCAGGTCTGCAGATGCGCCTCAACGGCTTCCTTCTCCCCGGCAGTGAGCTCGCCGTCCAGATAGGCGGAGAGCAGTTCTCCCACCGCAGCGCAGTCAGGGAGAGAATGGGGTGTATTCTTTGGTGACGGTATCATATAAAAAATTGTACTCCTTTTGGGCGGCCTGTGCGCCCTTCTATACAAAATTGATTTTCTCGTTAAGAATAGACGCACAAAATCAGAAAAAGTTCCCTTTTTCCAAAAATTCTTTCACATGAATGCGGGCACGGGCGAGGCGGCTCTTGACTGTGCCCATCTCCAGCCCCAGCATTTCGGCAATTTCGGTGTAGGAGAAGCCTCGCATATCCCGCAGGATCAGGATCTCTCGGTGATCTGCCCGCAGGGAGGCAATGGCGGTCTGCAGAGCGGCGGTGCGTTCATTCTGCTCGGCCTGCAGGGCGGGATCATGCTCGGGACGTTCGTCCGCCAGCTCAATTTCTCTGCCGCGTTCATCGGCATCTTCATCTTCCACCGTCAGCGACAGAGTGGGGTGATTGCTCTGCCGGCGCAGATAATCCAGCGTGGTGTTGCGGGCGATGCGGAAGACCCAGCCCGAGAAGCTGCAGTCCCCGCGGAAGCTGCCCAGGGTTCGCCAAAGCTTGATAAACACATCTTGGGTGATGTCGGCGGCGTCCTCTCTGTGGCGGGTGTATTGGAAGGCCAGGTTGTAGACCATTTTTTCATAGCGATTCAGCAGGGCGGAGAAGGCTTCCTCATCTCCTGCCGCGGCGCGTTTGATCAGCGCGGACAGTTCCGGCGGATCTTTGGTATCTGCGTGTATGGGGTGATCGGGGTCTGTGCTGTGGGGCTTCAGGATCAAGGCATTCTCCTCCTTTCCTCAGGATTTTGGGGCAGATCAGGCCAGCAGACCCGACAGGATTTCCAGCATTTCTTCGGTGCGCTCAGCCTGCATAATGGCGGCCCGAGCAGCGGCGGAGCCGGGACGGCTGTGGATGTACCAGGCCATATGCTTGCGGGCCTCCCGGACGCCGATGCTCTCCCCCTTGTCTGCCACCAGCAGACGAAGGTGCTCGGCGGCAACCGCTACCCGTTCTTCGGTGGAGGGGGGGGCAAACTCCCGTCCCTCCAGGGCTGCGGCCAGCTCGGCAAAGAGCCAGGGGTTGCCCTGGGCACCGCGGCCGATCATGTAGCCGTCACAGCCACTGATCTCGGCCATGCGGCGAAGGTCGGCGGCTGAGGCAATGTCGCCGTTGCCGATGACGGGCACGTCCACGGCGGCCTTGACGGCGGCGATGACGCGGTAGTCGGCGGAAGGGGCGTACATTTGCTTGCGGGTGCGGGCATGGATGCAGATGGCCGCCGCACCGGCATCGGCCATGCGGCGGGCAAACTCGGGGGCGTTGATGGAATTTTCATCCCAGCCCGAGCGGATTTTGACAGTGACGGGGAGGGAGACGGCATCTGCCACCGCCCGAACAATGGCGGCGGCCCGATCCGGATCCCGCATCAGAGCGCTGCCCTCGCCGTTGCCCGCCACCTTGGGCACGGGACAGCCCATGTTGATGTCGATGGCGGCAGGGGGCTCGGCCATGGATGCCCCCAGGTACTCGCCGCTCTCCAGCAGACGGGCGGCTTCGGCCATGAAATTGGGATCGCTGCCGAAGAGCTGAAGGGCGTGATTGTGCTCCTCGGGGCGGATGGCGGCCAGGGGAGCCGAGCGAGCGGCCTCGGGGCGGCGGCTTCGCTGTTCGTAGACCAAGGCTTTGGCCGAGATCATTTCGGAAACGGTATATTCAGCACCCATGGTGCGGCAGATACGGCGAAAGGCGTAATCGGTGACACCGGCCATGGGGGCAAGCATCAGCCCGTGACGGAGCTGAATGTCGCCAAGGGAAAAGGCCATGGAGATACCTCCTGTGGGAAATCAGGTTTGGGGCAGTTGTGCCGACAAAAGCGATGGCGGCAGCGGTTGGTTGCTGACAATGTAATTGCAATCCTCACGACCGCAGACCCGGAACAGAAAGCTGTGACCGAACTTGGAATCATCGGCCAGGAAGACCCGGGTTTTCGCACGGTGAAGCATGGCGCGGCGCAGCTCGGTTTCCTCTTCGGAAAAGTCGGAGATCTCACCTTCAAGAGAGATCCCGCAGGAGGAAAAGAAGAAGAGATCGGCGCGGAATTGCTCAACGGTGCGGATGGCGGAAGCGCCCGCGAAGGCACGGTTGCGGGGCAGGAACTGCCCCCCTGTGCAGAAGACGCGAACATGATCCCGCCCCAGCTCACCCAGCTTTTCGGTGAGGGGAAGGGAATTGGTGACCACCGTCAGGTCTTTATAGTTGCCCAGATAGTCGGCCAGGTGTGAGGCGGTGGTGGAGGCATCGATAAACAGCGCCATGCCGTCCCGGATAAGGGAGGCGGCGCGGGAGGCGATCATCGCCTTTTTTTCGGAGTTTTCCTGTTCCCGGTGAAAGGCGGGCATATCGGTGTTGGTGTACTTGGCCAGCACAGCGCCGCCGTACACGCGGCGGATCAATCCCATCTGCTCAAGGGAAGTCAGATCCCGTCGGACGGTGGATTCGCTGGTGAACAGCTCTTTGGCAAGTCTGCGGATGCTGAGGGTTCGGTGAAGCTCCAGCAGATCAAGAATCTCCTTGTGGCGCTGATATTGAATCATGATATTCCTCCTTTTCGGGTGTGGTATGCCTTTATTGTATCATAGCTTTTGCGCAAACGCAAGCATTTTCGCGCAGAATTGCGCAAAATGGGCAGGAGGTACCGCGCAAGCTTGTGCGGCACCTCCTGCATCAGGCGGAAATGTTTTCAGTTTATCGGCGGATCAGAGAAAGCAGGGCATACACTGCCAGGTTTGCCGATACCACCGTGGCACCGGGAGCGAGGTCAAACCAATAGGATACGCACAGTCCCACGGCAAAGCAGACCACCGAGATAATTCCCGCAGCAACCAAAACGTGGCCGAATCGTCGACAGATGCGCATAGCCGACATGGCGGGGAAGAGCACCAGGGCGGAAATGAGCAGAGTACCCATCAGCCGCATTCCCAGTACCACCGTGACGGCGGTGAAAAGGGCGAGGGCGAGGCGAATTCTGCCGATATGCTGGCCGGAGGCGCGGGCAAAGCTCTCGTCAAAGGTCATGGAGAGAATGCGGTCGCGGAAAAGGAGAAAGAAAACCAGCACACCTGCCCCCAGCAGAAGGCAGAGCCACATTTCCTCGATGCGGACGGCCAGAATGCTGCCGAACATATAACTGTACACATCGGTACCCTTGCCTGCCATGGCCAGCACACCGACGGCAAGGGAGGCGGTGGAGAGCATCGCCACCGAGGCATCCCCCCGCTTTCCTTCCCGATCACCTGCCGCCAGCAGAAGGACGGCGGCCAGCATGACCACGGGAATGGCCACCCAAAGGGGGCTGAGGTGGAGGGCGGTGGCCACCGATACTGCACCGAAGGCCACATGGGAGAGGCCGTCTCCGATCATGGCGTAGCGGCGAAGGACCAGGCTGACCCCCAGCAGAGCGGCACAAAGTGCAACGATGATGCCTGCGATCAGCGCCCGCTGCATGAAGGCGTATTCGAACATGGAGAAGAACTCATGCATGGTGCTCACCTCCCGTAAAACCGCTGCCGGCCTTGCCGTAGGCATCAGCAGTGCCGAACCAATGGGATTTTGTCCCCAGGTGGAGAATATGGGTGGCATACTCCATGGCGGGTGGGATGTCATGGGTGACCATAATCACCGTGAGTCCCTCCCGGTGCAGGTCGTCGATAAGCCGATAGAACTCGGATGCGGCCGCAGGATCAAGACTTGCGGTGGGCTCGTCCAGCAGGAGAAGCTTTTGGGCGGCACAGAGTGCTCTGGCCAGAAGTACACGCTGCTGCTGCCCCCCCGACAGGTGAGCATAGGGGCGGCGGCGCAGATCCGCAATTCCCAGACGCCGCAGATTTTCCTCTACCTTGGTGCGGGTATCGGGAGAGGGCAGAAGGCCGGTACGATTAAGACAGCCGGTGCGCACTACCTCTTCCACCGAGGCGGGAAAATCCCGCTGCTGCTTGGTTTGCTGGGGCAGATAGCCCATGTCCTGCCGTCCCAGGCCGTCTCCCCGCAGGATCCGTCCGGCTGTGGGGGAGATCATGCCCAGCAGACCTCGCAGAAGGGTGCTTTTCCCCGAACCGTTTTCCCCCACGATGCAGAGATAATCCCCCTGTGCAACGGTGAAGGAAAGGTTATCGATCACATGACGGCCCTCATAGGCCAGGGATAGATTTTGTACGGTGAACAGTGCCATGGTGTCTCCTTTCGGGGAGGATCAGTTCAATGCCTTTTCCAGGGCATCGGCGTTGCGGTGCATCAGCTCAAGGAAGGTCACCCCTGCCGCGAAGTCTGCGGGGGAGAGGTTGTGGCAGGAGTGCAGCTCCAGCCGTACAGCGCCTGTCTCGGCGGCAATGGCATCGGCCACCTCGCCCCGGGAAAATTCGATGGTGAAGACCGCAGGGATCTGCTCGGCCTTGATCCGTTCGATGAGTGCCGCCACTGTGGCGGGGGCGGGTTCCCCCTCGGCGGCACAGCCGGGATAGGCGGCGTAGGCGGTGAGCCCGTAGGCATGGGTGAGATAGCGGAAGGGGAAGCGATCCCCAAAAATCAGGGTGCGGCGGGCGGCCTGCGCCGTGATCTCGGTCAGGCGGGCATCAAGTGCCTCCAGCTCCGCAAGATATGCATCGGTATTGGCACGGTAGAGGTCGGAATTCTCGGGGAGAAGCGCGCAGAGCTCGCGGCAGACAGCCTTGGCCATCACCGCTGCATTGGCAGGGGAGAGCCAGATGTGCTCGTCGATCTCCTGGGTATGGTCATGGTCGTGGCCGTGGTTATGATCGGCATGGGATTCTGCGGTGTTCAGCAGGGTAATACCCTCCAGTTCCATCAGGGTCAATACCCGGGGCGCGTCGGCATCTCCCGCGGCGGCCCGCCGCAGGTTAGCCGCCCATTGCTCGGAGGGACCGCCGATTTCGATGAAGAGATCGCAGGCGGTCACGGCAGCCATGTTCTTGGGCGTGGGCTCGTAGTTGTGGCTCTCCCCTCCCGGGGGAAGCAGAAGAGTCAGATTTACGGTATCCCCCGCAATGGCGCGGACAAGATCATACTGGGGAAAGACGGTGGCCACCACCTGCGGTCGGGGGTCCTGCTCCCCCGCGGCGGCACAACCTGCAGGGCAGAGCAGAAGTAGTAAAGCAAGAGTAAGCAGCAGAATCCTTTTCATTTAGCCTGCAGTTCCTCCTTCTCCAGGCAGCCGGCGCATTCTCCCCACAGGATCCCTCTGGCGCTGCCGATACGGAAGTTGTGCTCGGCCTGAATGTGGCTCCGCACCCGGGCAAGGTGGTCGCAGTCCAAGTGCACCAGCCTGCCGCAATGGACGCATTTGAGGTGAAAATGGGCCTCTCCCCCGCAGTCGGGGCGGGGATTGGCATACTGATATACCACGCCACCCTTATCCTCCCGGGCAAAACGGCGCACCGTTCCCTCGCCGCAGAGAGCGGCGATATGACGGTACACGGTACTGCGGCCGGGGGTGTTCTCTCCCCCTGCGTCGGCGAGAGCGGCGGCCAACTGTCCCACGGTGAACTGCCCGTCGGGGTTTTGACGCAGAAAATCCAGCAGCTGCTGTTTCTGTGCGGTGGCGTAGGCTTGTCTTTTCATGTTGTTCCCTCGAAAATGAGAATTTGTCCCAAATTGGGCGATGAGATTATTATACACATTTTTTGCCGGTTGTCAAGATTTTTTGCACCCGAAACTGCATATTTTCTCTTTTCACAGGTCAATCCTATGGCAGAAGGATGTCATCACGGAGGAACAGAAATGAAAAAACTCTACACAGTTGCGGTATGGATCTTGGCGGCGGCGGTACTGGTGGGCTTTTTCCCCAACAGAGAGGATGCGGCGCTTTATGACGGGGTACTCCGCCTGCACGTCATTGCCGCCTCGGACAGCGAGGAGGATCAAGCGGTGAAGCTGGCGGTGCGGGATGCTTTGCTGGAAACAGTGACCCCCATGGTGGCCGATTGCGGGGATCGGGACGGCGCTGCGGCGGTGCTGGCGGCCAATGCAGATCTGCTCCGGGACTGTGCCGAGAATACTTTGGCTGATCACGGCTTCGCCTACGGCGCGCAGGTTTTGCTGGGGCAGGAGCAGTATCCCACCCGCACCTATGGGAGCGCAGCTCTGCCGGCGGGAGAATATCTCTCCCTGCGGGTGGTGCTGGGTGAGGGGGATGGACAGAACTGGTGGTGTGTGCTCTTTCCGCCCCTGTGTATCGGCAGTGCCGCCGACACCGAGAGTGTGTGCGTGGAGGCAGGACTGACTCCGGGGCAGTATCGGCTCATCACGGGCGGAGAAGGGAATGTGCGCTATCGAGTGAAGTTCAAACTGCTGGAGATCTTCGGGGAGTGGTTCGGGAAAAAGTAGGCCGATTGTATGGGCATACGGTAATAAAAAAGATGCCGCACGCTTGGCGTGCGGCATCGGTTATGTTGGAATCAGTTGAACTTGCGGCGAAGCATGAAGCATGCGGCAGCGGCGAGCATCAGGGCGATGCAGGCGATGGGCATGACGTCAGCAGTCGTGGGGGTCTGGGTGGGTGCCGCAGTAGTAGCAGGGGCAGCAGTGGTAGCAGGAGCTGCGGTAGTCGCAGGAGCTGCCGTAGTTGCAGGAGCTGCGGTGGTAGCAGGAGCTGCGGTAGTAGCGGGAGCAGCAGTGGTCGCAGGAGCTGCGGTGGTCACAGGAGCAGCGGTGGTAGCGGGAGCAGCGGTGGTGTCGGCTGCCTTTACTTCATACAGCTCGATTTCGGTGATTCTCCAGTAACGAGAAGCAACATTGGGGTAGCCATACTGCGACTGCTCACAGCGGGGCTGGGTAAGAGCAAAGCGGATGAAGCCGGCCTTTACGGGAGCGAACTCAGCCTCAACGTAGCAGGTCTGCAGACCGGTCTCGGCCTCGGTGTATACCTTGTACTTGTTGCCGCAGCGAAGCTCGGTGACAGAGTAAACGGTGGTCCACTTATCGGTCTCCTTCTCTCTGACCAGAATGTCAAAGCCGTCAACGAGCAGGTCGGAAGCCTTACCGTCGGTTGCATCGTCAAGGAAGACGCGAAGAGCGTCTACGGTGTAAACATCGTCCAGGACATAGTCACTGTAGCACAGATACTTGCCGTTGGGGTCAGCATCGCCGAGATCGTTGTAGCGAGTGCCGTTCTCCATGATATCGGTCCAGGGAGCGGCCTGGATGGAGAAGTCGCAGTAGTTCTGCTGAGAACCGTCGGAGGGGCCGCGGGTGATGATACCGTCGAACATCTTGTCTACGGTAACCTTGTCCTTGCCGATGGTGCCGGCAACGCCGGCGAGGCAATCATAGTAAGTAAAAATCCCAGCGTCAAGGAGAACGTTTTTGCGGCCGGTAAAGTCAAGATCGGCAGCAGAAGTGGGGATGATGGCCATGGAGAGAACCAGGGCGATCAGCATGATAAGAGAAAGC
>JAFTUB010000247.1 GCA_017466495.1 Clostridia bacterium | reverse complement strand
TATCCCCGTGTCTGAGGATGCCGGTATGATCGATGCTGCCCGCGCAGGCATCCTGCGTCTGGACAAGCTCGAGGCCATGACCGCCGTGTGCTCCGTCGGCCTTGACATGATCGCTATCCCCGGTGATACTCCTGCCGACGTTATCTGCGGCATCATCGCCGACGAGATCTCCATCGGCGTGGCCAACACCAAGACCACCGCTGTCCGCGTGATCCCCGCTTACGGACTTGGGGGGGGCGACGAGGTTTCCTTCGGCGGCCTGCTGGGTTCTGCCCCCATCATGCCCGTCCGCACCGCATCCCCCGCCCGCTTCATCCACCGCGGCGGCCGCGTACCGGCACCCATTCACAGTCTCAAGAACTAAATACACGAAGGAGAACGGTTATGCGAGCCCCTTTTCAGATTCTCGCTATCCCGTATCGCATCATGGACGGACGGCCATTTTACTGCGTGCTTCATCGCGCAGACTTCGACCAGTGGCAGTTCATCGCGGGCGGCGGAGAGAATGACGAAACACCGCTCCAAGCCACAAAAAGAGAAATCTGTGAAGAAGGCGGCATTGATGCGGATAACATCGTTACGCTGACATCCATGTGCTATATCCCCACCAATATTTTCCCGAAAAAGCATCTTTATTCCTGGGCGAACGACACCTATGTAATCCCCGAATACGCCTTCGGCTTCGAATGCAAGGCAGATATCGTGCTGTCCCACGAACATACCGAACATCTTTGGCTGGCCTACGAAGGTGCAAGAGCAAAATTACAATGGGATTCCAACCGAACTGCTCTGTACGAACTGAACTGCAGATTGACCGCCGACCATACGGCCTAAACGAAAAATCCCCCATGGGCAACCGCCCAGGGGGGATTTTTCGTTTGGATTTACTTCCCGTAACGGAAACCGCAGGCCTCGGTGACGGGCAGCGAGAAGACCACCGCGCGGGCAGGGGTGTCGGCCCCCGCCTTCTGCATGATGGCGCGCATAATGTCACGCTTGGACTCGGTATCCGAGACGATGAGCACCAGCTCCTTCTCCTCAGCGATGGAAACGCCGAAGAAGGTCTGGGTCCCCGCGCCTGCCGTTCCCTTGGCGCGGAGCACTGTGCCGCCCCGGGCGCCGCCCTCACGGGCGGCATCCATGACAAGATCGTTCTGTCCTCTCTCGGCAATGGCGATGATCAGTTCAAAATTCGATTCGATCATTTTCTTTTCCTCGTTTCGATGGTCCTCGGGCTCCTCACCCGGGAAAAAGTGCGCGAATGCGCTCCGTCCGCCCAAACTCGAGAGCGGAAGACCAATGGCAATTCCCTGGTCGGGAAGGTCGATGTACATCTCCTCCACCAGAGCGCGGGTCAGGGCGGCGGCATTCTCGTCGGTCACCACCACACAGATCAAGCTCTTCTCGGTCTGTTCCAGGCCGAAGAGATCCAGCGTTTTGGCTGTGGCTGTCCCATTGCAGGGCAGCGTATACATCACCGTCACACCATGCTGACCGAAAAACTCGGTATACCGCTCGGTATCGTCACGCCGGGTTACGGTGAGAAAAAATCGGATGTTCTGCATATTCACACTCCTTTCGCAGGGATCAGAAATCGATGATATCGTCCTCTGCCGTATCAGGTACGGGAGAAGGAACGGGCTCGGGCTTGCGGGCAGACCTGATGCGCCACAACAGACCCAGCATCTGAATGGCGATCAGCGGGGTCATGGCAACCATGGCCACCACACCGAAGGCATCGGTGATGATGTTGCCCCCCACCGCCTCGCAGGCGCCCATGGCAAAGGGGAGGAGGAAAGTGGCCGTCATCGGTCCCGACGCAACACCACCCGAGTCAAAGGCAATAGCAGTGAAAATAGGGGGAACGAAGAAGCTGAGAATGAGCGCGATGGCGTACCCGGGGATGAGATACCACATAATGGAGATCCCGGTCAGCACACGGGTCAGGGCAAGCCCCACCGAGATAGCCACGCCGATGGACAGGGTCTGCATCAGCAGATTGGGGGGAATGCTCCCCGCTGTAATGTGGTTGACCTGCTCGGTGAGCACGTGCACCGCAGGCTCGGCTTTGACAATGAAGTAACCGATCACCATACCGATGGGAATGATGATGAATTTATAATCCATCTCCCCCAGCAGCTTGCCGAGATAGTGGCCGGCGGGCATGAAGCCCACATTCACTCCGGTCAGGAAGAGTGCCAGGCCGAGATATGTATAGATTACACCGATGCCCAGCTTATAGAGCTGCTTGCGGGACAATTTTCCGGCAAAGAATTGATAAACCAGGAAGAAGGCCACAATGGGAGCAAGGGAAACAAAAACCTCCCACAGGTAGTGGGGCAGTGCCTCGGCAAAAAGGCGAATAAGCGCCCGGGAATCCCCGGCCACAATGGCCTCCACGGGGCTGTAGGCTCCCTCCTCAGGGCGGTAGATCATCCCCAGGATCAGCACCGCCGCAATGGGACCGACGGAGCAGAGGGCAACCAGACCAAAGCTGTCGTCTTCGGCCTGTCTGTCCGAACGAATGGCGGCGACACCGACACCCAGCGCCATGATGAAGGGCACCGTCATAGGGCCGGTGGTGACGCCTCCCGCGTCAAAGGAAACAGCAAGAAAATCGGCGGGCACAAAGGCCGCAATGCCGAACACCAGCAGATAGAAGCCCACCAGCAGGTAGGAGAGCTTGATCTTGAAGAAAATGCGAAGCATGGCAATGACCAGGAAGAGACCAACGCCAATCCCCACCGCAAGGATCAGGGTCATATTGGGCACATTGGGCACCTGTTCGGCCAGCACCTGCAAATCGGGCTCCGAGACGGTGATCATAATGCCCAC
This sequence comes from Clostridia bacterium, assembly GCA_017466495.1. GTDB lineage: Bacteria > Bacillota > Clostridia > Oscillospirales > CAG-272 > SIG693. Next base: position 1,841 of record JAFTUB010000247.1, on the reverse strand, counting down.
GAAGAAGGCAACGCCCACGATAAACCACAGCTTGCGGGAGCGAGTCATTCCTGTACCCACATATTCGCCGATGGGGGTCATGGCGGTATCCGCCCCCAGGGTGAACAGGCCCATGCCCACCACCAGCAGCACAGCACCGAACAGAAAAGCCAGCATGGCATCGGTGGGAATAGGTGCTATGGTGAAGCAAAGCAGCAGAACGATACCTGTGACGGGGAGAACCGACGTCAGGGATTCCACAATTTTCGATTTGAGGATGGTGCGGGTAAAGGACAAAGCATCCCCCTCCTTGCGCAAAGTACTTTATCCTCCTTATTATACCCAAGAATAGGGAAAAAGTCAAGGGGGACACCGTGCGGGCTGCACGGTATCCCCCTTGGGGAAAAAGTTTACACTTTGCAATGATTGATCAAACAGCCGTCCAGCAGGATAGCGCGCTCATCATCGGTGAGGCTGCCCACGGTCAGCTTGATGGGACGGATGGCATCTCCCGACACCACAAAGCCCTCGATCACATCCCACTTCTCCTCCACTGCACGGCGGATAGCGGGCAGATAGAGCCAGTCGCCCAGGGCAAAATCGGCAATATCCTCGGTACAGGTCAGAGGCAGCATACCCCAGTTGATAAGGTTGGAGCGGTAACGCTTGGTGGCATACTCGGTGGCGAGATTTGCCCAGCCCCCCAGCACCTTCTGACAGGATGCGGCCTGCTCGCGGGCAGAGCCGTCACCGGGGCGGCGTGCGCAGACGATGGTACCGATGCCGGCAGAAGCGGGATCGCCGCCGCAGGCGGCCAGCTTCGCGAAGAGGTCAGCCAGCGCGGGTGTTCCCTTCCCCTCTCTGCGTGCAGTTTCCAGGGTGCGGATGGCCTTGGCACGATCCACGTAGCCGGGATCCTTGCGGGACAGGGCAAAGGAGGAGAGCTTTTCGGGGTTGGAACGGTAGGACGAGGTCTCACCCGAGGGGATCAGCTCGTCGGTGGTGGTGACAGGGTCGGTGATCACCGATGCCACCTGCAGGAGCAGGTCGTCGGTGAGTGCCGACATCTTGGGCCAGTCGGCGATGTTGGGGCCGAACTTCAGTTCAGCGGTGGGGTCGGCCTTGCCCCAGCCGTTGTAGACACGGGAGGTATATGCGCTGTCATCGTAGGTGTAAGCGCGGGGCGTATCGTCAAAGTCGATGTCGGTGGCGGGGGTGAGGATACCGCCGTTGCGGGCCGTGGCGGCAATGGAACGGGCATCCATCAGCGCTACCGAAGCGATCTGCCCGCCGTTCGGCTTGGAGCCCTCACGGTTGGGGAAGTTGCGGGTGGAGTGACGGATGGACAGGCCGCCGTTGGCGGGTACATCCCCTGCGCCGAAGCAGGGGCCGCAGAAGGCCGTGCGCAGGGTAACACCGGCGCCCATAAGATCTGCCGCCGCGCCGTTTTTGATCAGCTCCATATAAACGGGCTGGCTGGCGGGATAGGCCGAAAGCGCAAATGCCCCGTCGCCGATGGTGCCGCCGGCCAGGATCTTGGCGGCAGCGCAAAGGTTGTCGAAGGTACCGCCGGCACAGCCTGCGATGACACCCTGATCCACGCGGATACCGGCAGGGGTGATCTTATTGGTGAGGGTGAAGGGAGCGGTCAGCTCAAGCTGCTCTGCCGCCGCCTTTTCCACCGAGCGAAGAATATCCCCCGCGTTGGCGCAGACCTCCTTCACGGTATAGGCATTGCTGGGATGGAAGGGGAGGGCGATCATGCACTCGATCTTCGAGAGGTCGATCTCCAAGGCCGCGTCGTAGTATGCGCCGCTCTTGGGTGCAAGGGGAGCGTAAGCCTCGGGGCGCTTGTGGGTCTT
>JAFTUB010000246.1 GCA_017466495.1 Clostridia bacterium | reverse complement strand
CAGCACGAAGTCGTAGGGAGACTTCTCACCTTCGCCCAGGAGGGGAAGAGCAGACTTGGGATCGTTGAAGGGCATTACATAAACGTTGCCGCCCACATTGGGGTTCTCGCTGCCGCCTGCGGTGGGCAGGGTTGCGGGATCGGTGGGGGTGTACTGATATGCCTCAGCATCGTCCTCATTCTGGAAGAATGCGATATACTGAACGTAAAGCTTGAAATCAGTGTCGTCATAGGCATTGTAACCGGAGTCCATTGCCTGGAGCTGGAGGTAGAGACCCTTGGTTGCATTGTAAACCTCATCTTCCCAGGCAGTGCCGGAGAAGTCAGCGGTGTACTCGACCCAGGTATTGACCTCGGGGATGGAGATGATATTGAAACGGCCCCAGTCGAAGTCGCGGAGCAACACGGTGGTCAGGTCGTTCTCGGTGACCAGCTTGAACTTGATCTTCACGTAGGGATAGTCAGCGCCAACAAAACCGGCCTCGTCACTGTTGAAGTTCAGGGTAAAACGCTGAACATACATGGTATCCACACCGGGATGGGTGTAATCGGGAGCCATGCAGATGGCCTTTTCCTTCTCGTCGTAGGTGACGATAGTGCCGCCGCCGTTACCGACGATAAAGCCGCTGATGTAGCCGGGGGTGAACAGATCCGCGTCCTTGATGACATCCTTTGCGGCATTGGGCACGTCAAAGTTGTACACCTTCATGGGGCCCGCTGCCGAAGCCGTCGTGGCAAACACAACGAACATCGACGCCAGCATAACCAGACAAAGTGCAAGAGCCAGGTACTTTTTCATAATTTCTCTCCTTGTGAGTAAATTCACCGCGGCCTGCAGCTGCAGAACCGGTCCACGGCTTCAACTTTCTGCATAAAGCGGTACAGTTTATTTTACCATACCATGCATGAATTGTAAAGCCCAATTTTCGCAACCGAGCACACCAAAAAACGCAACCAATGTGCGTTACATCAAATCGCTGTGTCATCCGACTCATATTTATTGTGTATTTTCCAGTACAAAATGGACATAACACCAATCGCCTTCCCTCCGGTATCTTTAGGCGGAAAACACGGTATTGTATGAAGAAAAAATATTTACATTTCCTTTACATACCATCAGTAAAGTTTACTTGCATATTGATATACAAATATGGTAAAATATTAAAATAAAACATATTTTTGTCGGTACACAGCAGAAAGGGAAAAAATATGCTCCAGCTCAAACAAATTACCAAGCAATACCCCGCCGGCGACGGCTGTGTGGATGCTTTGCGCGGAATTGATCTGCAATTCCGCAAAAGCGAATTTGTGTCCATTCTCGGCCCCTCCGGCTGCGGAAAAACCACCATGCTCAACATCATCGGCGGCCTTGACCACTATACCGAAGGCGATCTGATCATCAACGGCAAATCCACCAAGGATTTCGGCGATCGGGACTGGGATGCTTACCGCAACCATTCCGTCGGCTTCATTTTTCAAAGTTATAACCTCATTCCCCATCAGTCGGTTCTGCAGAACGTAGAACTTGCACTGAGCCTGTCGGGTGTCGGCAAGACCGAGCGCCGCCGCCGTGCCATCGCTGCCCTGGAAGAGGTGGGACTCGGCTCGCAGATCAACAAGCGCCCCGGGGAAATGTCGGGCGGACAGATGCAGCGCGTAGCCATTGCCCGCGCCATTGTAAACAACCCCGATATCATTCTGGCCGATGAGCCCACCTGTGCGCTGGACAGCGAGACCAGCCTGCAGGTCATGGAGATTCTCAAGGAGATCGCTCGCGACCGCTTGGTGATCATGGTCACCCACAACCCGGATCTTGCCGAGCAATACTCCACCCGCATTGTCCGGATGCTGGACGGCGTGATCACCTCCGACTCCGCCCCCCTTTCTGCAGAAGAAATCCAGGCGGAAACGGCATTGGAGCACAAAGCCGCCGCAGAAACCGGCAAACGGAAAAAGAGCCGCCCTTCCCTCTCCCCCATCACCTCTTTCGGCCTTTCCCTCAAGAACCTGTTTACCAAGAAAGGACGCACCGCACTGACCTCCTTTGCCGGGAGTATCGGTATCATCGGCATCGCCCTAATCTATGCGGTTTCCCAGGGCATGACCACGTACATTGACACCGTGCAGGAGGATACCCTGTCCTCCTATCCCATCACGCTGGAAGCCCAGCACATGGATCTCGGCTCACTGATGCAGACCTTCATGGATGCCGCGGAGTCGAAAGCCGAGCACGAAAACGATGCTGTCTATCAAAAGCCGGTTGTGTATGATATGCTCAATGCCGTCAACAGCCTGGAAACCAAGGAAAACGATCTGGCTTCCTTCAAAAAATACATTGAGCGGAAGCGGGGCGAAGAAGGCAGTCTGCTCAATCATGCAGTCAGCGGTGTGCAGTATACCTACGGTATTGATCTGCAGATCTTCACCAAGAATACCGACGGCAATGTGATCCGCTCCGACCTGCAGCAGATGATGCGGGATCTGATGATCAAGCACATGGGAAGAAATCTTGCGCAAAACGAGGGATCCGGCACATCAAACAATGGCGGCATGATGTCCATGCTCTCCACCACAGGTACTTCCATGGGGCTTTGGCAGGAGCTCCTCCCCGGCGACAACGGCAATCCCGTCAATCCCCTGCTGGAGAAGCAGTACGATGTAGTTTGGGGCACCTGGCCCACCCAATACAACGAGATCGTTCTTGTACTGGACAGCAACAACGAGCTTGACGACATCACCCTGTACGCCCTGGGCCTCATTCCCGAATCCGACATTGACCGCATTGCCGAAGCCGCGGTCAGCGGAGAGCATCTTGACGCTGGCAATCGCTCCTGGAGCTATGAAGAGATCTGCGGCCTTGAATTCCGCGCAGTGCTTTACGCCGACTGCTACACGCTGGACGAAGCAAGCGGCCTGTACACCGATATGCGGGAAACCGCCGCAGGAATGCGCTATCTCTACGACAACGGTACGCCGCTGAAGGTATCGGGCATTATCCGTCCCAGCGAAGATGCGGTATCTTCCATGATCACCGGTTCCATCGGCTACACCAACCTCCTGACCAAGTATGTCATCGAGCGCGCCGATGCCTCGGCCGCGGTCAAAGCGCAGAAGGAAGATCCCCATACCGACATCTTTACCGGCCTTCCCTTCCAGGAAAACAGCGGCTCTCTGTCCGTTGAAGAAAAGGCCGCCGCATTCCGCGAGCACATTGAAAATCTGAACACCGCCGCACGCGGAGCGCTCTACGTTCGCATCATGAGCATTCCCGCCGAGGAATATGTCAACGCCATGGTGGAAAAGACCATGAAGATGATGAATCGCGAAACCATGGAGAAGACCATGACCGATGCGCTGTCCGTGCAGATGGGCATGAGCCGGAACGAGCTGGAAAGCTATATCACCGAAATGAGCGACGAGGACATCTCCGCTTTCTTCTCCCAGATGATCGCCGAACAGACCCGCGCTCACTACGCACAGCAGAAAGCCGCTGAACTGGCGCTCAAGTCTGCCGAGGAGCTGGCAGGGGCGTTGGAGACGGCACTCCCCACCTACAGCGACGAGCAGTGCTCCGATTATTACGAAAAGACCCTCACCTTCTCCGGCTCCTCCTACAAGCAGAATCTGCGGAAGATGGGCTGTGTTGACCTGGAGAATCCGGCCACCATCAACCTGTTTGCCTCCAGCTTCGCTGAAAAGGATGTCATTGAAGAGGCTATTGCTGAGTACAACGCCGACAAGGATGAACTGGAGCAGATCACCTACACCGATTACATCGGTCTTATGATGTCCTCCATCACCACCATCATCAACGCCATCACCTATGTGCTGATCGCCTTTGTTGCGGTTTCGTTGGTCGTATCCTCCATCATGATCGGTGTCATTACATTGATTTCGGTGCAGGAGCGCACCAAGGAGATCGGTATCCTCCGTGCCATCGGCGCCTCCAAGGCCAATGTTTCGGGAATGTTCAATGCCGAAACCGTAATTATCGGATTCACCTCCGGTTTGCTGGGCGTGCTGATCACCTACCTGCTCTGCATTCCCATCAATTTGATCCTCCACCATCTGACCGGGATCAATAATCTCAGTGCTTACCTGCCCATCCCCACCGCGGTGGCACTGGTGTGCATCAGTGTTCTTCTCACTCTTATTTCGGGAATCATTCCCTCCCGCAGTGCGGCAAAGAAGGACCCCGTAGTTGCACTGCGCACCGAATAAAATCCCATCTAACGCCCAAACGGGCTGCCGCAAATTACGCGGCAGCCCGTTTTTCATCTGATTTGACGGAGGTATTCCTTTTGTTCGGCAGTCAAGCGCAGGCTCTCTCTTGCCTTGGTTATGGCGCGTCTGCGGGTCCCGTCATCCAGCCGGCCCGGGGAAAGATAGGGGAGCGCTTCATCCCAGTGATATGCCAGGGCGGTAGCAAAATACCAGGCCACCATGCGGCAAAGATAGGGGTGGTCACAGGGCACCGCCGCAACGGCCTCAAGGTCATCGGGAGAAAAATTCCGCTCCAGGCCGTGCACCATCAGCATCTCAATGCCATAGCGGACGATGTAGGGATGCGGGGATTGCATCCAAAGCCGAGCCTGCGCTCGCATGGCGGTGGGATCGCTGCCCAAAACTGAGGGACGCATCATATCGCAGGTCGCCCAATTATCCACATAAGGAAGGAATCGGTCAAGGGCCTCCACCGTGGCTTGCCACTCCCCCAGCCCCTCAATCAAAAACGCATGGAGGTTGTTTTCCTCGTAATAGCGATGCGGCAGATCTGCCATAAAGGCGGCGGTTGCCGCAGGTTCCATTGCCCGTGCGTAGGCGCGCAGAAGAGGCGTGCGCACACCGATCACAAGTTCCCGCGGAACGGTGGGCATCAGGCGGCACTGGAAATGCCGGTATTTCTCATCCTGCATCCGAAACAAATCGGCTCGGATTTTCTCTGTATACATATGAATGCCCCCTTTCCCGTTGCCTTCAGTATAGCACAGGCGGCCCTGTCTGTCAATCCCTTGCATCGCGGCAGAAAATGTGGTATAATATGCCCAGTTATCTGTTTGCAAAGGAGTACGCCATGAATCCTTCCCTTTCCATCCGTCCCGCCGTTCCCGCCGACCTTCCCACGGTCATGCAGATCTATGCCTGCGCCCGGCAGTACATGCGCACCCAAGGCAACCCTACCCAATGGGCAGGCGGCTACCCTCCCGAGGCCCTGATTCGCGAAGATATCGCACAGGGATACTGCCACCTCTGCTGTGATGCGGAGAATGGAGAGATCCTGGGCGTCTTCTGCTTTTTTATCGGGGAAGATCCCACCTACCGCCGCATTGAAGATGGGGCTTGGCTCAACGATGCTCCCTACGGGGTGATTCACCGCATTGCAGTGGGGGAAAATGCCCACCGCCGCGGGGTTGCGTCCTTCTGTTTTGCTTACGCCTTTGAACGGTGCGGAAATGTAAAAATCGATACCCACCTGGACAATCTGCCCATGCAGCGTTCTTTGGAGAAAAACGGCTTTGTCCGCTGCGGCACCATCCATCTGGCCAACGGCGATCCCCGAATTGCCTACCAAAAAGCGCAGAAATGACGAGCACTTCCATGGTTCGTTCAATCTTTCTGGGGGACTTTCATCTCACCTACACCCTCACCCGCAAGTCGGTAAAACGGATCAATCTTCGCATCGATCCCGAGGGCGAGGTGCGGATTTCTGCGCCCCTTAGCCTGCCGATTGCCAACATTGAGGCGTTTATCCGAGAGAAGTCCGATGCCATTCTCCGCGCAATTCGCCGTGCGGAATCGAGGACGGCATCCGCCCCTGTCCCGCTTCGTTTGGAAGAGGGAGCCGAGATTCTGCATTTCGGCAGCCCGCTGATCCTGCATCTTGTCCGAGGGAGAACTGCGTTCACACATACCGGGGATACCCTTACCCTCACATTGCCCGATCCTGGGGATTCTTCGACGCTTCGGCGACTGTTCGCACGGTGGCAGGAGAGTGAACTTAGGCCTGTGGCCGAATCCATGGCCAAACGACATTGCCCGGCCTTTATTTCCATAACAGGAACGAGTCTCACATTCCGATTCCGCAGCATGGTATCCCGCTGGGGAAGCTGTCGTCCTGCCGACGGGATCATCACCCTCAACACCTGCCTTGCCGGAGCCCCCCTGCCCTGCGTAGAATATGTCCTGCTCCATGAGTTGACCCATCTGCACCATCCCGACCATTCATCGCGGTTTTATGCCGAACTCTCCGATCACCTGCCCGATTGGCGGGAACGGAAAGCAGAGCTGGACCGCCTGTCCCGCCGTCTGATTCCACAGAAGGCAACAAAATCTTATCCATAAACAAACAGGAGTGAGCCGCGCGAATTGCGCGGCTCACTCCTGTTATGCCATCAGCAGCGATAATCCTCAAGTGCCGAAACGGCGACGTGTTCGAAGCTTTCCGCGGCACCCCAATCGAACCCGAAGAGGCCCTCGCCGCCTCCGCCGCCCACAGTATGTACTCGGGTTTTCCCGGACATATCATCAATGGTCACGGTCAGCGTCAGGCGGTTTCCGGCGCGGTAGTAGTGCTTTTCAAACACGAGGACAATACACTGTCCGCCGTCCGCACGGCCTATGACGTAATGATCGATCAGCTCACCGGTCAGACTTCCGCCTTCCACTGCATCACAGATCCGCTCTGCGGCGTGGGCGGGGGATAGACTAACAGTAAAAGTGTTGGCCATACGTGCCACCTCCGTTAGGAATAAAACTGCTTGTGCATTTTGTTCACTAATCCCACCACTCGGCGAATATAGGTGTCCACCTCAGTGCCGCCATGGTCCAAGTCGGTGAGAACCACCAGAAGATAGGGATGCTTGTCATATACAATAGCAGCATCATGATAGGCATCCTTGTCCCATCCGTACTTATGTCCGGAAGGGGTGGGAGAAACCGCATATGGGATCATCACAATGTGGGTAGAACGGCGAAGAAGGTCCCCAAATATCGGGCCATAGGCTTCATTTTCTTCAATGAATGAGTGCATTGCACGAAGATAAATAGCCATATCGGCGGCGGTGATGCTGTTGAAGTTATTCCGCACGCTGTTGACGCCAAGGCGGGTATTAAAGCGGTAGAATCCGCTGTAACCGAATACACGACGCAGCTCACCGAATGCCACGTTGTCACTCTTGAGAATTGCCAGTTCAATCAGTTCGCGGTAGGTATATTCGTCACCGAATTCCCCGTGCTGGATTGAGCCGGAACCTTCCTTGAAGCTTTCTTCCGTATAGACGAAGGTACGGGAAAGATCATAAATCTCCTTTCCCGGATCGAAGAGAAATTCGGGGCGGGTCTGTTCTGCTTCAGGCTCTGCCGTTATCTCATCCACAGGGGTAATCATTTCATCTGCAGGGGCAGTGGTTTCCTCCACAGGAGCCGTGGTTTCTTCCACAGGAGCCGTGGTTTCTTCCACAGGAATGATCGTCTCCTCCGCGGCAGCTTCAGACTCGGCAGCGTATGCTGCTTCCGCATTAGCCCGGGCTATTTCCTCCTCACGGGATACTTCCTCAAGCAGCCAATGGATATAGGGCGCCTTAATCAAGCTGGCGGAGAAGAACACCTCATCCCCGCGGTAATTCAGACAGTATCCTTGCTCAAGGTCTGCGTAGTATAGGGACAGATTGGGATAAACATAATAATATGTCTCGTCCTCCGAAAGAATTTCGCAATCGGGAGGCGCAACCGGGTTTCCGTCCTTGTCCACTTTGGCGATCCGTTTCAGGGGTGCTTCCTTCTCCAGAGCAGTAATGATTTGGTCATACAGAGCAGCCTGCCCCCGGACATCGCTGAAATAGACCTCGTTATAGTGATCGATATCCTTCTCCAGAGCAGCAATGGCACTCTCTTTTTCGGTGATGGCCACCCGAAGAAGCTTGATCTGCTCGGCAAGTTCTTCCCGCTCGCCCTCCAGAAGCAAGGCGTCTTCTTCCACGCCGTTCATCCTGTTCTCCAGCGCTTTCAATTCCTCCAGGATAGAATCCCGTTCTCCCTGCATTTCGGCCAAATGAGCCTGCATCCGGGAGAGTTCTTCCCGTTCGGCCTTGAGTTCTTTCTCCGTACGATCAAGGACATCGGACGTCATCTGATGTTGCCGATAAAAATGTACCGCCATCCCCCCCGCAACGAGAAGCAGCAAAAGCAGGAGCAAAGGCAGAGCACTTCGAAAAAATTTCTTCATGGTCCTCTTCTTATGTAAACGGAAGGCCGCCGACATCGGAGGTATTCCGCACCTTTCCTATTTGATAAAATGCATCCGCAGCTGCCGACACCACCCGGAAAACTCCAAGACAGTCACGGCAGCTGCGGCATTCATGTATACAGCATACAGTTCATTCATTGAGGTAGTTGTAGAAAACAATCTCCTGCGGCAGGCTAAGATTGAGCTTCTCCTTAGCAATGCGGATCACATAATCTTCGTCAAAGGGGGCATCCAGTTGCGCCTGAAGTGCCTCGATCTCGTGGGTCGAAGTTTCAATCTGCAGACGAAGTCGATCCGCCTGTTCACGGAGCTCGTTGTATTCCATCATCAAGCGGGCAGCCATCACCAACATGGTGATCATCAGCACCAGAACGGCAAGACGCACAAAGATATTGTTCCAAGCGCGGTTCAACGCGAAAGTTTCATGGTGCTCCATTGTGCATCCTCCTTTTTCGATGATAGAATTGCCTCAGCCGACCGATACAGCGTCTCATTTTCCATAGGGTATACAAAGGTAGCCAAAGGAAAATCACTGCGTTTCCCACAAGACATCCTGCCCTGTGGCAAAGGTGAAGAAACAGACAAATTGGCCGGCAGACAAACCAAAGTGCCCAAGCAAGCAGAAACCGCAGGATCTCTGCCAGAACCCCGGCACATCGGAACACAATCACAGACAAGGTCATTCGGCAGAGCAAAAAACCTCCGCCCAAGCCCGCCAAAACAGGCCATCGCAGCCGGCCGTGATTGGCCGCCGAGAGGTAGACCGCAAGGGTTACCCCGCAGCAGAGAAAAAACAAGATATCCCCGAAATTGATCAACAGGCCGTTCCATCCGGGGTGAGGAACAAGGTGCAAATGCATTTTCGGGGGAACGGGGAGGGCAAGCCGAAAAGACAAAGTTCCGTCAATCCCCGTCAGCACACGGATCACGCGAAGCAGGTCATAGGCCAAGCAGAAGCAAACACCCAACAATGCGGACCCCGCCAGCAGACGAACCAAGTCATTGGTCGAGGGATAAATCATCCGAATAACCTGCCCCAAAAACCGCTTTTAACGGTTCCGTCACCCTCGTAGCTGATGCCGTCCACACGTCCATCCAAGACCAGTTCTCCGCGATCAACGTTCAGCGCAGAAACGTGCATCGCGCCGCCCTCGATCTTCATAGTGCCGCAAACGGTCCGAAGCAGAACCGTATCCTCATCAAAACTGATCACCTCGCACACTCCGCTGATCTGCAGATGAGCACGGTCAAGAAGACTGACGCGATGGCTCTCGCCTGATGTTTTGATGTCGGTCGGCAAATTCGGTCTGGACGACGGTGTACTCATACTCTTCCCTCCTTACGGGCAAAGCCCATGCCTTATTCTATGCGGAGGAAAATAGAGATATGACACAAATCAGTCCAAAATGGTGTAAAGTGCCGATGCATCGGCCTTGGCAACATGCTCACGCACGTCCAGAACCTTAAGACGCAACGTTCTTTCTCCGAATGTGATCTCGATTACATCGTCAACCTTCACATCGTAAGAAGCCTTTGCACGCTTTCCGTTTACCGAAACGTGCTCGGTGTCACAAGCATCATTGGCGACAGTACGACGCTTAATGATGCGGGACACCTTCAGGAATTTATCCAGGCGCATGAATTACTTCAGCGCGTCCTTGAGACCCTTGCCTGCAGAGAAGGTGGGATGCTTGGAAGCGGGAATCATAATACTCTCACCGGTAGCGGGGTTACGGCCTGCATGAGCCTCGCGGGTCTTAACTTCGAAAGTGCCGAAGCCAACCAGCTGAACCTTCTCGCCTTCGCTGAGTGCGGTTTCGATGGTGGACAGGAATGCATTGATTGCTGCCTCTGCGTCCTTCTTCTTCAGTTCGGTTGCCTTTGCAACTGCATCAATAATCTGAGTTTTATTCATGGTAGATCCTTCTTTCTCATATTGTTTTTTCCGAAGTGCACGTTAGCCTATCGGATATAATTACTCCAATAGTATATCATTTTTTTTGCTTCATATCAAGAGTTTTTTGGATATTTTTATGCAAAAAAGCTAAATTTTTTGCGTTTTTTTTCTTTTTTTGGCAATTTCGGGGGAAGTATAGGGTTATTTACCCTGCACCTCCCGCAGGATCTGCCATTTTGCAGCAAGCTGATCGGGCGTCAGCGCTTTCTGGGGATCCTCACCCAGTTCCCGCTCCAGCTGCATATAATCGGCAATTCGGCGATCGGTCTCGGCAGTCAGTGCAGTCTCAGCCTCCAGCCCCAACTTGCGTCCAAGGGTTACAGCGGCAAACAAAAGCTCTCCGTACAGCTGACTGCGTTTTGTTTCATCGGTCTCTGCCATCTGCGTAGCCAGCATCATGAGGGTAGCAATCGCCTCTTCGGGATTGGCGGCATAGTCGGCACCGTCAAGCCCCGACTTCTTTCCCACCTTCTCCGCACGCATCAGGGCGGGGAGAATGCGGGGAATGGAATTGAGCTTATCCGAAACTGTGACGCGGGCCTTTTCCTCGGCCTTGATTGCCTCCCAGTTGGCCAGCACCTGATCGGTATTATCGGCCTGTACATCGGAGAAAATGTGGGGATGGCGGTGGATCAGCTTAGCGCAAATATCATTGGCAACATCATTGATCCCGAACCGGCCGATTTCCTCCTCCATGCGGGCGTGAAAGACCACCTGGAGCAGAACATCCCCCAGCTCCTCCCGCAGAAGCTTGGGATCTTCGGTATCGATTGCCTCGATCACCTCATAGGTCTCTTCAATAAAATTATTGCGGATGCTGGTATGGGTCTGTTCCCTATCCCAGGGGCATCCACCTTCCCCGCGCAGGATCTCCATGATGGTGCACAGGTCGGCAAAAGTATAATGGTCTTTTTTCTGCAGAAGCTCTGCGGCTCTCTTGTTCATGTATCTTTCCTTCATTACTGTTTAATGTATTTTTTATTTCAGCAGCTTGATCTTTTTCAGCAGTCCCGCCAGCCGATCTCCCAGGGGAAGCATCTTCACATCCCGCTCACTGACCGCCCGAAGCAGAAGAATCAGCAATGCATACAGGAGAGCAGCCAGGAGAATAGACAAAACGGTCACCCATCCGTACCCACCGATGCGGGAGCTGAGAAGCAGATAAACCGCCAGGGCACCGCCCACGCTGCCCACTGCCGCAAGCAGGGGTTTGAGCAACAGGCGAACTACACCGCACAGATCCCCGGTGTAGCGGGCAATGAAACAGAAGTTCATCACCGTTACCGTGAGGTAGCACAAAAATGTTCCGAGGGGTGCACCGAACAGATTGACGGCGGGATGGCCGATGAACAGGTAGCTCACAGCAATTTTAATGGCGGATCCCGCCAGCATGGAGCAGATGGGCTTGCGCTCATGCCCGTAGGCCTGCAGGATGGCGTTGGTGACGTTCAGAAGCGCCACAAACAGCACGGAAATTGCCAAAAAGGACAACAGAGGTGCGGCCATTTCCACCGATTCCCCTTTACCCGAGAAGAGAAGACGAAGAATCGGTCGGCTGAACACCGACAGGCCGATGGCACAGGGCATGGCGATCATCACCGTCAGCCGCAGGGCGGCATCCATGGCGTCCCGTCGACGGTTTCGCTCGCCGCTTTCGATGGCAAGGGTGAGCATGGGAACCAGGGCCATGGAGATGGGCGCAATCACGGAGGGCGTGATGTTGAATAGCGGGATCACCAGGGTGGTATAATTTCCGTACATCCGCTCCGCCACAGCCCCCACAAAGCCTGCGTCCTGCAGGCGGGATACGATCAGCAGGGTGTCGATGATCTGGGTCAGGCTCATGACCAAAGCGCTGACGGTAACGGGAATGGCAATTTTCACAAGCCTTCCCAGGATAACGCGGCTGCGTACCGGCTCGGCCTCGCACACAAGCGCATCCCGCGGGCGGTAAAGCACTCCGGTCAGCACAACAAAGAGCATGGATACCGCAACGCCCAGGGTCACACCGAAAATGGCGTAGGCTGCCACCGTGCCGTGGGAGTAGCCCCGGCTGATGGCATAGGAAGCCAAAAGCATGCCCAGGGTCAGCTTCCCTGCCGCCTCCAGAATTTGCGAGATGGCGGTGGGGAACATGATTTGATAGCCCTGAAAATATCCGCGGATGGCGCTGGAAATGCAGATCAGAAACAGGGTAGGCGCAATGGCACGGATGGCGCCGGCAGCGCCGGGCATTCCGATTCGCTCCGCAAAAAAGCTGGATCCCCCCATCATGACCGACATACCGGCCAAACCGATCGCCACAAAAAGCCCAAAGGCAATCCAGAAAATCTGCCGCACCCGTTTGATGTCCCCGCGGGCCCGGCTCTCGGAGATCAGAATGGACACCGCCACCGGGAAGCCGGCGGTGGAGATAATGTAGAAGGCAGAATAAATGGTATAGGCGGCATTGTAATAGGCCATGCCGTCCTCGCCAAGGGAATCGAAGAGCAGAATTTTCAGCAGTAATCCGATCACCTTGACCGCAACGGTGGACATGGTCAGAACAAGCACGCCCGAGAAAAAGAGCTTTCCCGTACTCTTGGCGGAAAAAGATTTTTGGGCTGGAACGCGTTTCAAGGCCTCACCTCGGCTCAATCAAAATAATGTGCGATCACCCGGCCCGCTTCGCTGCGCAGGCGCTCGATATCAATGGATGTATACGCACCGTCTGCGTACAATATGCGCCCGTCAACCATGGTCATGCGTACATCGGAGGCCTCCGCGCTGTAAGCAACGGTGGCGGCGAGATCATAGACCGGCATATTGTGAGGGACGGACAGATCCAGCAGGATCAGGTCGGCACGCTGTCCCACGGCAATGCTGCCGCAGTCGGGACGCCCTTGCGCCTTCGCGCCGTTGACCGTGGCCAAGGGGAGCATTTCGGCGGCGGTGGTGATATCGGCGCGGCGGTTGACTCCCTTGTGCAGGATGGCGGCCAGCCGCAGCTCCCGCAGGACATCCAGGGTATTATTGGAGGCAGCGCCGTCGGTACCGAGGGTGACATTTATACCGCCGTCGATCAGCCGGCGCAGGGGCATGACCCCGGAGCCCAGCTTAAGGTTGCTGGTGGGATTATGGGCCGCAGTGACTCCCTTTTCGGCCATAATCGCGATGTCTTCATCGGTAACATACACGCAATGT
>JAFTUB010000245.1 GCA_017466495.1 Clostridia bacterium | reverse complement strand
TATTGACCGGTATAAGAAGCCTTGGAGCGAACAGTTACCCGAAAATGACAGGCTTATCGTAAATGGCAAAACCTACGTTCATTGGTACGATTGCATAACAGATTATATTCTCTAAATCACGAAATCTTCTGTTTATTTATGGTGCACTTCTATACAGGGGCAATCTCTATATGTACGCTACGGGAGAAAGACAGCCCGGACATTTGAAAGTCCGGGCTGCTTTTTGCGTCATTTCGTTCCGTGCCAAGTGACTGCATTCTTGCGCCCATGTGCGACTATCCCAAAAGAAAATCCCCGCAGGAGTTAGTCATGCGGGGATTTAGCTGTTTTACGGACACAGCCCTATGCGTGGAACTTTTTCTTTGGGAAATTATTTTTTGCTGTGGCTCTCCACCAGGGCCTTTGCGGCATCGGTGTCGTCCGATACGCACCAAACCACCACGTTGCCCACCCGCATCAGCAGGGCGCCGTCGATTCGGGGACATTGGCTTGCGTTGTAGGTACTGTACAGCTGGCTGAAGGCTACCCGATGGGCCTCCAGGTTGGTCAGCAGATCCTGGGCGGCGGTGTCATCGGCGGCTACCAATACGGCAATCTCATCCGCCGCATCGCCTGCCGTGGCATAACCGTAGGCGGCGGTGTAGGGCTTGTCCAGTTCAAACATCACGTCTACCAGGGAGGCATCCAGGGGGTAGAGGTCGGTGCTGAAAATCTCGGCGGCATAGAGCGCCTCTGCCAAAGCGGCGGGATCGGCGATCTCCTTGGCTGTGCCGCAGGCGGCAAGGGAGAGGAGAAGCAGCAGGCAGAGCAGGGCGGAGAAAATTCGTTTCATGGGAAGATCCTTTCTGTGTCGTTACGGTGAGGCATTCAGGCGGCAGGCTCAGGCTGTCTGCCGGGGATGGGATGGGTCTGGATATAGGTGAGCAGCTCGCGGTTGCGCTCTACGCGCAGATGGATGCCGTCATTGGAATATCCCTCGGGGAGGAAACCCTCTTCGTCGGAGAAGGGGGTAGTGCAGTCCAGGTAGTAGACTTCCATCTCCTCAGCCAGGCGGTAAATGATTTCATTGTGGGTTTTGATTCGCGCATTGGCGGCGGCAGGGCTGTCAGCGCCGATGACGATGGCGCTCCGACCTACCGGGGGGATCGACATCAGACAAATATCTGCGGCAGGGCAAATTTCTTTCAGCCTGGTCAGTGCCTGGCGGTAGGTATTCTCAAAGTGAGCGGAGGAGATCCAGCCCACTTCGTTGAGACCGAACCACAGATAAAGCATTCCGTCAAAAGCATCTTCTGTCAGAGCTTCGGCCAAGGTGAGGTCGCGTGTGGAGCCATCCTCGGCGGTGCGTTTGATGAAGGCTTTCTTTTCCACCCCGTCCACCGTCAGGCCGCGGTCAGCATAAAAGGCGGCACCGTATCCGCCGGTGGCGATCTGCATTCCCTGGGTACGGGAGTCGCCCACGAAGATTACTGAAGAGAAGTAGGCCTTATCCACGGCTTCGGCCTCGGGAAGGCTGATGATGGGCTCGGTTGGAGCTGTTTCAACTGGTTCGGTTGTTTCAGCGGGAGATGTGGTGACGGCAGGGGAATCGGTGCCGACGGGGATTGTGGTTTCGGGTGTGGGCTGTGTTTGCAGAGGGGGAATATCTTCGGGGGGCAGAATCATTCCCTGTACCGTGAGAAAAATCAAAAAAGCGGCGGCAAGGGTGATGACCGAGCAGATGGCGAAAACCCAGCCCGAAGGGTGTGATCTGCGGCGTAATCTTGACATGAAAAACCTCAGAATTATGATTTGTCGTTTGTGGAGGGGACGAAAGTTATTCTGCTCTTCATTATACCATTTTGTCGAATAATATGCAAGGCCAAAGTGCGAAAAAGGTAAGATTTTTGCGGAGGAGCCGGCGCACTTTAGACTTGACTTTTCGGTTGGGATGGGCTATACTGATAGGAGATGTTCAAAAAAGAAGGAAAAAGAGAATGACGAAATTCTTTAGTCGAGACCGGGATTTTTACAAACGCTACATTTTGCTCACCCTGACCATCGCGGCGCAGAACGTGATCACGCAGCTGGTCAACCTCGCCGACAGCGTGATGCTGGGGGCATACAGCGAGACTGCACTTTCCGGCGTGGCACTGGTGAATCAGATCCAGTTTCTGCTGCAGATGCTGGTCATCGGTGCGGGGGAGGGCATTGTTGTGCTGGCCGCCCGCAGCTGGGGACGGGGAGAGATCGATCCCATCCGCCGTATCAGCGGTGTGGGCATGATGATCGGCATGGGCATGACTACGCTTTTGTGGGGCGCGGTGTTCTTCTTCCCGTACGGTGTGCTCCGGCTGCTTACTCCGGAAACCGCAGTGATCGAGCAGGGCGTGATCTATCTGCAGATCGTTTGCTTTACCTATTTCTTCTTCGCGGTGACACAGATCCTGCTTGCCTCCATGCGCAGCGTGGAAACGGCGCGGATCGGTCTGTTTGTGTCGGTGGCCGCCTTGGTGATCAATATTTTCTTCAACTACGTGCTGATCTTCGGTAAGCTGGGCTTCCCCGCACTGGGGG
>JAFTUB010000244.1 GCA_017466495.1 Clostridia bacterium | reverse complement strand
CGGTCCTGCTGATGGGAGATGCCGAAGCGGCGGCAGAGGATCTGCTTTTGCAGCGCTATTCCGCCGAGTGCTTGTCTGCGGATTTGTTGAAAGCGGGACACCATGGCGCAAGTACCTCCACCTCCGATGCGCTGCTGGATGCGGTGTCTCCTCGCTTTGTCGCGGTTTCCTGCGGCTATGGCAATACCTTTGGTCATCCTGCCCGCCGTGTTGTGGACGCACTGGCCGCGCGGGGAATTGCCGTTGGACGTACCGATCGGGAGGGGACGCTGATCTATTGCTCGGACGGAAAGCGACTGTGGCGAAAGCAATAAAAAAGAGAGCCGTGCATTCTGCACGGCTCTCTTTGGCGTGTGTCGAAGCATTATTCTTTTTCGTTTTCGTGCAATCGGGCACTGAGTTCCAGGTCAGCCGCAGCGTAGAAGAACACCAGCGCGGCGCTGATCAGAACGGCACCCACAATATCGCTGAGCCAGTGCATCCCGGAGAGCAGGCGCGCGATGACGGTGAAGATGCCC
Source organism: Clostridia bacterium (assembly GCA_017466495.1). Classification (GTDB taxonomy): domain Bacteria; phylum Bacillota; class Clostridia; order Oscillospirales; family CAG-272; genus SIG693. The sequence continues at coordinate 2,161 of JAFTUB010000244.1, read as the reverse complement.
ACGAGCGCAAGCCCTGCCGCCGCAATTCTGCCGGGCGTTTTCGGCAGGACCGAACTGAGGCGAATGGCAGCCGATGCCGCAATGCAGAGGGCAAGCATCGTGTGGGAGGAGGGATAGGCCGCCTCAAGCACGCCGTCTATGAGAATCGGACGGAAGTTGATCACAACCATCTCGAAACCAACGTAAACCAGGCCGAGGGCAGCATACAGGGCGGCCAGAAGATACAGGTGGGGATCCACCTGACGGAAACTACGGCGGCGGATCAGCTGTATTCCGCCGCACAGGGCAAAGCCCGCAGCGATGGCCAGAAGAGCAAATCCAAGAATCTCGCTGAGGTCATACCATCCTTCGCTGACCCCAAGCGCGGTGTGCACAGCTGAATTTATCCGGGAGAAGCCCACCGACGAGTCCAAAGGCCCGACAGGGGCGCGGTCCAGGGTGAGCACAGCAATGGTCCAAAGAATAAAACCAATCAGGGCCGCTGCACCGCAGGTAAGCATAATCTTTCGTTTTTTCGTCATGATTCTTCCTTTCTACAGCCCCGCCAGTTCTTCACGGTAATCTTCAATGAGAACAAAGCGTCCTGGGGCTTCTTCTTCAAACAGAATGTCGCCGAAGCTGTCCTGAGCTTCGGTGTTGATGCGGTCTACCGCCGCATCCAGCATCAGCCCGCAGGCATCGGATGCCGCTTTTGCCCCGGGGATATCCCCATCAAGCAGAGCCTTCACCACCCCATCCAGCTTGATGGCGCGAAGCCGTGCCACCAAGGACCCATCCGTTTGGTCGGTATGGGCGGGCTCGGAGGCAGCCACAGGTGGAGGCGGTGCGGGAATTTCGGTTTCTTCAAAGGCTTCCACCAGCTTCTGCGTAGTCTGCCAGGAGGTTTGTTCGATCTCTGCAGCATGGGCCGGGGAGAAATCCGCGGACAGGGGCTCGTAAAGCGCGGCATACCGCTTCTCCTCGGCGGCCTCAGCACGGCGCTTGGGCGTCATGGCCTGCGCGGCGGGGAGCTGGCCGGCAAAGTATCGGTCGATAATCCCCCGAATCTCGTTGGGCAGGGCATAAAGTCCCAGGCGGGACTTGATCCCCAGGTGAGCACGGATTTTGTTTTCGCTGTACTTGATGATGTCGGTAACTAAGAACCGCAGTTCATGGGAGCGGGTGAAGGAGAAGTAGTCCACTTCAATGCGGTATTTATTCTCATGGGCGCAGAGCGCACCGCCGAAAGCGTCCCGGGAAAGGCGGCTGTCCTGGAGATTGGCCCCGGAGAGCAGGGAATTGGGGGAATCGGCGGCAGCGGCGACGGTGTAAGCCAGGGCGGCAGGGATATGCTTGTTATAGAGCGGGAGATTTTCTCCCGCGGCAAATTTGCTTCCGCGGTAATCGTAATTGGACGAGAAGCGAAGCAGTGCATTGGCATATGCCTCGTTCTCTCCGGGGGACTGGCTGAGCCAGAATTCCTTGAGCGGCGAAGCGGAGATGAGGACATCCAACGCCTGAGAGGGGATGTCTTTGGGGGCGGGAAGATGGTGTACCAGGCAGTAGTCGCAGATCCATTCCCCAAGGAAGCGGTCAAGCCGTGGGTATCGGTCCCGATAGCCCAGCCAAAGGCTGCAGATAGCGGCAAGCCCGTCGGCGGGATCGATCTCCGTTCCCAGATTGATGATCTCATAGAGGTAAAGGAGCAGGTAAGTGTAGTCGCAGTCGGGGTAGGTTCCCTCGCGCACCTGAGACCGCCAATAGAGATACCATGCCAGCCGATCTTCGGTGAGCTGGGTGTATTGGGGAACATAGGAGAAAAAGGGGACCCTGGGGCAGGGAGCCGCTTCGGCGTGAAGATAACGGCGGGCATCCTCCACGAAACGGGCATAGTATTGATAGGAGGAAGGCCAGCGGTAAATGCGAACCTGACGGAGCAGGGCATTGTCGGGGCAGTAGGTATCAATGGGCTCGTCCCGTCGGCGGGGCTCTTCGGTCACCGTGCGCTGGAAAATCGGCTTATCCGCGGGGCGATTTTCCCCGTGGGGGATCGTGAGGCTTCGGTTTGCGCTGTCTGAGTCGGGCGCGGAGGTCTCCAGGATCAGCTCCACCGTTTCGGTGGAGTGGGGTTGAGGCGGGGTGCGCGTTCCGCTCTGCCGCCGGGGCAGAAGCTCGCCGATAT
>JAFTUB010000243.1 GCA_017466495.1 Clostridia bacterium | reverse complement strand
GACCGGGGGTGGACTCAGCCACGGCGATCATGTTCAACAGCTCGGACTCGGTGATCCAGCCGTACATCAGCACCTTCTCCCGAATGAGAGAGATCATGGCATATCCCCCGCCGAAGGAGACGGCACCAATTTGCAGGAAAGTGAGAAACAGACGAAGATAGATCATTTCCCCTCCCCCTTTCCCCGGCGCAGAAGACCGATCAGGTAGAGCATCACCCCAAGGGCACCGCAGAGCAGCACACACCAGATGGCGGAGAATCGCACGGCAAACACCGACACCGCCACCATAACTCCCACCGTTCCGAAGAATACGGTCAGATTAAAGGGCGTCTTTTTGATGCCGCGGAACATCTTCACCCCCGCCGAGAAAATGAGGTAGATCACGCAGACCTGAATTCCGCGGAAGGCGTTGGCCACCAGAGTCAGGGACAGAAAGGCATCAAAGAAGAGAGAGATCCCGAAAATAATGACAAAGGAAGGAATGCACACCCCCACCGTAGCCGCAAGGGAGCCCCAAAATCCCACCAGCCGATAGCCGATGTAGGTGGCGGCATTGATAGCAATGGGAACGGGGGTGGACTCGGCAATGGCCACCATGTCCAGGAATTCCTCCCCGTCGACCCATTTTTTCTTTGCCACGAATTCATTCTCCAGCAGGGCAAGCATGGCATATCCCCCGCCAAAGGTAAACAGCCCGATTTTGAGCATGGTCAAAAACAGTTTTCCCAGTTGTTTCACAGCATCCTCCTTATTCCATACGATAGCGATATTCTTTCCCGTCGGGGAAACGTTCCACCGTTACCCCAAACACCCGGGGAATCACATCACCCCGGCAGATCTCCTCCGGCCGCCCCATGCACACCGCCCCGCCGTCCTGCATCACCAAAATCCGATCCGAGAAAGTCATGGCCATGGGCAGATCGTGCATCACCGCAACAATTCCCCGCCCCTCTCCGGCAAGGGTGCGCATCATTCGCATCAAGGCAAGCTGATAGGTAATATCCAGATGAACGGTAGGCTCGTCAAACAAAATATACGGCGTATCCTGGGCCAGCGCCATAGCGATGTACACCTTCTGCCGCATTCCCCCTGAGAGGGTGGACATGGGCCGGCCGGCCAGGGCAAGGATATCCATCTTCTCCATGGCAGCCCGGGCCATGCGCCGATCGGCATCCCGGTAGGTGTGGGGATAGCGCAGGTGGGGGAAGCGGCCGTGAAGCACCGTCTGCTCCACCGTCATGTCGGGACAGCGCCGGGCCTGGGACAGATATGCCGCCCGCCGCGCCAGCTCGCTCCGGCCCATGGCGGCAATATGCTCTCCGTCCAGGTAAACCTCGCCGCCAAGGGACGGGATCATCCCGCGGATAGCCTTGAGCAGGGTGCTCTTCCCCGCCCCGTTGGGACCGATGACCCCAACCACCTCACCGGGGACAAAGACGGCAGAGATCCCGCGGATCACAGGGTTCCCGCCGTAGCCCGCCGATAGATTTTTGAGCTCGATCATATCTCCGGCTCCCCCTTTCGACGGAACAGGATCCACAAAAAGAAGGGCGCGCCCAGGAAGGCCATGATGATCCCCACGGGGATCTCATAGGGGGCGAAAGCCGTCCGCGCCGCCGTATCGCACAGGCAAACGAAGGCTCCGCCGAACAGAGCGCTAAGCCCCAGCAGATGAAGCCCACGGCCCCCCGACAGCCGACGGACCGCGTGAGGTACCATCAGCCCCACAAAGGACAGCAGCCCTGCCAGGCTGACGGCGCACCCCGCCAGCAGGGCTGCCAGGAGCAGAAACACCGTCCGCATCAGGCCGGTGTTCATGCCCAGCCCTGCGGCAGTCTCCTCTCCCAGGGTCAGTACATCCAGCCCATTGTGCAGGGAGAGCAGGCCCCCCAGGGCAAGGACGATCATCACTGCGGCGGGAATCAGCCGACCGTAGGTCACGGCGGAAAATTCCCCCACGCGGAAGTCATTGCGCATGACTCCCACCTCGGGCATCAGGGTAACCACCGTGTCCGACATGGCCCCGAAAAGGCTGTTGAGGGCAACGCCCATCAAAATCAGCGTCCCCCGGGTGCCGCCCCAGCGTTTTGCCCCCAGGCTCACCGCCATCACCGCCGCAAATGCGCCGACAAAGGCAAAGAGGGACATCTGCCAGCCCCCGAAAAGCCCCAGCGCGGTGCATACCGTCACCGCCAGTCCCGCCCCCGCATTTACGCCAATGATCCCCGGGGAGGCCAGCGGATTGGCCAGCACGTTTTGGATCACCGCACCAGCCGCCGCCAGTGCACCCCCACAGATCAGAGCTGCCAGAGTGCGGGGCAGACGAACGTAGGCGAAGATCCGTGCCCCCGCCGAGGAATCAAATCCATCCCGGAAGGCACCCATCACCTCGCCCGGGGAGAGGGGTGTGCTCCCTACCGAAACGCCCAGAACCAGCGCGGCGGCAAACAAAAGCCCGCCGACCAAATACAGCCGGCCGATCCGCACCTTATCCGAGCAAAATATCTTTGAGTTTTTCATAAGCCTCTGCCCATTTCCCATTCGGTTTGATATTGAACAGCCGCCGGTCCATCACATGAAGCCGACCGTTTTTCACCGCATCCAGCTGTCCCCATGCAGGATTCGCATCCATCATGCGGGAGAGATTTTCCATGGCCTGCGCGGTGTCGCTTCCCATGGTCACCACGAAAATCCGGTAAGGCTCCCGACGAATCACGCTCTCCACACTCAGGGATTCCAGCAGCATTCCATCGCTGTCGGCAATGTTGATGCAGCCAAGGTCTGCCAGCATCTCCCCCAAAATCGTGCCCTCGCTCCCCTTCGCTTTCACCGTGCCGGAGGAAGCGCGAAGCAGAAGCACCGTCCGTTTTTCATCCCCGGGAAGGCCGGCATTCACCGCGTCGCGGATCGCTTCGATCCGCGCCTGAAGGGCCAGGCCGTTCTGTTCGTACAGATCCGCTCTTCCCGTGATTTCGGTGCAGATCTTCAGCATATCCAGGTAGTCCCCAAAGCAGTCCACGTCAAAGTATGCCACAGGGATGCCCACATTCTCAAGCACCGCCTGCATCTCCACATGAGCGGCGGTGGAAGCGCTGGCCAGCACAAAATCGGGATCGGCGGACAGGAGCGCCTCAAGATTTGGGGAATGGGCTCCCCCGAGATGCACGGCACCGGAAAGATCAAGACCGAAATCAGCGGCAGCATCCTCCGGCGCGGCGCAGATCTCGCCCCCCGAAAGCAGCCACACATCGGCGAAACTACCCAACAGCGCCGCCACCCGCGTCGGCCGTCGGGGCAGGACAACCTGCCGTCCCAGATCATCGGTAAACTCCGCCGCCGCAAACGCAGATCGATCAGCTCCGCCGCCGCAGGCGGCCAAAAGCGCCGAGATCAGCATCAATAGCATCACGCCGGCACAAACACGGCAAACCCGATTGCTTCCCACAACCCCACCTCCAAATCCCGCAAAATCATTGACATCGCGTACATAAAATGTTAAAATATTATAACATACATCCATTTTTATGTCAACCAAACGGAGGTAAATATGAGTCTTTGTGCAGAGCAAATCGCCGCAGTTAAAGGGAGAGGATTTCTCCGCAATCGGGGCACCGAGTGCTTCTCGGGCAGAGTCGTCACCGTCGCCGGCCTGTTCACCCCCGATCAGCTTCACACCATCGCCGAGTGCGCCGAAAAGTTTGGCAGCGGAGAGGTGATCTTCACCGCCCGCCTGGCCGCCGAGATTCCCGGCATTCCCTTCGAGCAGATCCCCGCCGCCGAGGCCTTCATGGCAGAGCGCGGACTCCATTTCGGTGGGACCGGTGCCAAGGTCCGCCCCATCACCGCCTGCAAGGGAACCACCTGTGTCTACGGCAATATTGACACCCGCGCCATGGCCAATACCCTGTTCGACCGATTCTATATCGGGATGCGGGATGTCAAGCTTCCCCATAAATTCAAAATCGGTGTCGGTGGCTGTCCCAACAGCTGCATGAAGCCCAGTCTCAACGATGTAGGCATCGAGGGCGCCCGCGCCTTCTCCTTTGATGCATCCCTCTGCCGCGGCTGTAAGACCTGCGCTGTCCAGATCGCCTGCCCCTCCCGCGCCGTCACCCTCACCGACGGCCGGGCCGTCATTGATGCCGACAAATGCACCCACTGCGGTGTCTGCGTGGGCAAGTGTCCCTTCGGCGCCGTACCCCGTGAAGCCGGCTCGGTCTGCCGCGTCTTTGTGGGCGGTACATGGGGCAAAACCCAGCGCATGGGTACCCGCCTCAACCGCGTTTTCACGCCGGAAGAAATTCCCGATGTGGTGGAGAGCGTCATGCTGTGGTACAAGGAAAACGGCTACCGCGGTGAACGTCTCGGTGCCGCCGTCGACCGCCTTGGTACCGAGGCCCTGGAAGCAGCCCTGGATGCCGGCGATCTGCTGAGCCGCAAAGAAGAGATCCTCGCTCTGCCCCTGCGGGAGCGGGAGGCGTAACGTCAAAAAACAAACCATCAAGGAGAACACACCATGGCCAAAACCGAAAGATTCATCAAAATCTACACCCAGGGAGCGCTGACTACCACCGAGATCTGGGTGGACCGCCTCACCGGCGTGAACTACATCTACCACCAAAGCGGCTACTCCGGCGGCCTGACGCCCCTGCTCGATCAGGACGGCAAGGTGGTCATCACCCCCATGGCAGAAATCGAAAAATAAAGTCTATAAAAGGGTGCCGCGCAATGCGCGGCACCCTTTGGGGTCACCCCTTCAACAGGCAGAATCTCCACCTCGGCAAGGTACACATTCCTCTCATTGTCCGGCGGTCATTTTTTCTCTGCCCGGTATTCGCAGAGGATCTTGCTGACCGTCTCCACATCTCCTGCCAGGATAACGCGATTGAGCCCCCGCATGGTGTCGAATCGCATCTCCAGTCCATTTCTTTCATTGACCGCCCGGCAGAAGAACTCCGCCACATGCGCCGGATTATCCTCCGGCAAATGGAGCACCACGCACGCGGCATTCTTATGCCGACCTGCGCCATTCAAGAAATCCAGGAAGATGGCGTTCCGGTTGGACTTCATCGCCGCCCGGACAGGCTCAGCCGACAAAAAGTCCTTTACCTCCTCCTCGCCGAAAAACCATACTCCGTCCCTCTTTTCCCCCTTCAACAGGCCCTTTTTCAAATAGCTTCGAAGCGTTCTCTCGGTCAGACCGGTGATCAGTGCTACGTCGGTTAATTTATACATCGCGCAAAACCTCCTTTTTTATCATTATATCATCGCTGCCGATCAAATTCAACATGAAATCAGGTCCCCATTTCATGTCAAAAGGGTGCCGCGCATTGCGCGGCACCCTTGGTTTTCGGTGTCAGTCCTGCAGCAGCTCCACCAGCTCGGCATACGCCGGGGTGGATCTGACCCCGCCGTAGAATTCATCCTCCTGCGCAAGGTCGGAGAGCAGCTCTTCCCGCAGGCAAAGATCCGTATTGCTCTCCCAGTCGCGGTCATAGGGATGCACGTTGAACAGCAGCGCCTCCGAATGCACCACAGGGGGAAGTGCATCGTGGATCCGCGCACATTCCGCCGCTTCCCGTAAATGCACGAAGGCTTCTTTCTCCATGCCATGCTTGAGGCAAACCTCCGCCATCCCCTGGTAATTGCGCATCTTCCGCATCAGCACAAAGGGAACATCGGCCGTCTCATAGATGGCATCGTACACCGCATTGCTCTTCTCAAACAGCGCAATCTGCTCGGCCGGACCGTAAAACTCTTTCAACCGGCGCACCGAAAGCCAAAATTCATAGGCAAGCTTCACCACGATCTGATCCTGAATGTGCTCTTTCAGCGCCTCACCCTGCAGGAAATGACGGAGAGTGTCCTCCATCGTGCCGTAATAGCTGGGCAGCTCCCTGGCACAGGCAATCGCCTTTTCTCGATTCCCGCTTTTGAAATAACCGTAGCACAGCGTGGACTGCACCCAATTGCGGATGCCCTGATCGGTGCAGTTGTCCAAAATGTATCGGCAGGTTTCCACGCACTTTTTCGGATCCTTGTTCTGGATAGCGTAGACATACCAGGACAACAGCGTAAAATTGTTGGGGAAGCGCTTCAGCCCCGCCTCCACCGTTTCGATCAGTTGTTCGGCGGCATAATGGGTATCATGGGCCGCGCATTCCGCAACGATGGCAGCCACCTCCTCGCTCTCCCGGATCCCCTCCGTCCCCAGCAGCTCATCCACCGAAATGTGAAAGAAGCTGGCAATGGCGGGCAGCAGGGTCACATCCGGATAGGTTTCGTTCCGTTCCCATTTGCTGACCGCCTGG
>JAFTUB010000242.1 GCA_017466495.1 Clostridia bacterium | reverse complement strand
CCCCACTGCACGCCAAAGGGGAACTGGTATACCCTGGAGGGCCCCTTCTGGTTCAGGGAAGGCGAGTGGCAGTACCTGATGTACAGCGCGGGCTGCTACCAGGATGATACTTACCACATCGGCTATGCTGTGGCGAAATCCGAGGAGCAGGATCTGCGGAAGGTGGACTTTATGAAGGTCACCGACCACGGGAAATTCGCCCCGCTGATCATCAAAAACGACTTTGAGGAAGGCACCGGCCACCACAGCGTGATCAAGCATCGGGGCGAATATTATGCCATCTACCACGGCCGGGAATATGAAGAGTCCACAGCCGAGGGCTATGTAGAAAGACGGACTGCACGGATATGCCGTCTCACCGTGACCGACGGTGTCATTGCGGCAGAACGACATGAGTCCCATCTCTGACAGCACCAAAAGAAACAGTCACCCGCGGGCGACTGTTTCTTTTTCGTTATTTCCGTTTTTTGAGGATCATCACAAGCACAACCACAAGTACCGCTGCAGGTACCACGGCAATCACAATGGGGATTACATCCTCGAATTCCGTAACGGAACTGCTTTTGTCTTTGACGGTATGTGCCGGGGGCCATGCGGGCGGCACCTTGGTCACAGGTGCTTCTGTGGTGGCAGATGCCGCAGTCGTTTCGGAAGCAGCAGTGGTGGCAGGTGCCGCGGTCGTTTCGGGCTCCAGCCGCGGAATGGACTGCTGAGCGGTGATCACCGCATTGCAGACACCGCAATGGGAGCCTGCCGTGAGACCTTCGCGCTCATAGGTGGGCGCAACCGCCGCATCCTCCACCGGGGCGTGCCCCGTGGCAGGGATGACCGTTTTCGGGGTCAGCTCCCAGGTGCAGGTCTTGCAGTAGGTACCGCCGGTGGAGCCGGCTGCGGTGCAGGTGGGAGCGACATCGGTATATGCCTGGGGCACATGGGCGGCCTTGGGCAGGATCACCGAGGCGGCAGTGGTTGCGTTCTTGCCGTCGGCATCGGTGAAGTAACCGCCGCAGTCCGAGCAGGTCCAATGCTCGATCTGTCCTTCGGCAAGACAGGTGGCGGTCTGCGCGGCGTGATGGGTCATGGTGTGCCCGGTCAGCTCATAGCTATCCTCCGAGCCGAATTTAAGAAGGTATGCCTCACGCTTGGGGGACCAGAAGTTAGCAAAAGCACCGACCTCATTGGATGCCGTAATAAAGAAGGAAACTCCCGTTGCCTTGAGCTCACTCTTCCACATGACATTCAGGTGCTCATCCATACGGGTAATGTGATAGGCATTGTTTGCGTGGTTTCCGAGTTGCACACAAATCGCAACCACTAAACCGTCGTTTGGACAGAATTGATAGGTGAGCATATGTCCAACGTCATTGGCATCATCAAGGAAGACCTGCTTTACTATGCGGAAGGAAGCATCCAGGATCACCGCCATTACGGGTTCCGGCCCCCGGTTGATCAAAAGGGTATAGGTGCCGTTCTGGTTGTACGCAATAAAAGCGATGCCGTCAATTCCGTCAAGGTTGAGATCGTGCCTTCCTTTAACGGTTAAAGACACGGGGTCAATCACCACGATCGATTCGAGTGAATGATAAACACCAACCATATCACGGCCGTTAAAACACACATCAGACAATACAACATCCCTCGCCTCACGCACAGTAAATTCTCCGGTTCTTGCATCAACAAAGCTCAGCGATGGACCACAGTAGAGGATTCCGTCTCCATAAGCAGCAGCAGGGCGCGTTGTATCCCCTTCGGGCACTTTGTGCCAGCGAAGGTTGCCGTTTTTATCAATACACACAAGAACAGATTTATAGTTTATGGTATCAAAGAGCGTGACAATACAGCTTCCGTCATTGGCCAGATAAGCATTGCGCAAACTATACGTTCCATCATAGGGATTTTGAATAAATTTATGGGCAACCACATTTCCGTATGCATCGGTCTTCAAAAATTCAAGAAATGCGGCCCACTGGTCGCCTTCACCAGTGGCAGTAATGTGAATATTCTCCCCCTCATAAGAAAAACTATGGATCGAGTCTTCCCAACGTCTCTCCCGGTCCTGATAATACCAGGGGATAAAGGTCCGGGATTGCTCGAAAATGTGTCGGTCCGGCACAACAGGAATGGTAACAGCCTTATTTTCGTTGCCCGAGGAGTCACGCACACACCCCTCAGGGAGAACGATGTGATATCCGTTTTGGGGGATATTCCCTTCCATGACAATCTCGATCGCATATGCCAAAGTGTGACTCCGGGTGATCCTGGCAGGAATCACCTCACCGGTGAGGGTGGTAAGCTGAATCTTCCCCCAGTTTTTCGCAGGGTAAACAAATTCGCTGAAGATCAGCTGATATTCCGTAACAAAACCGATTTCGGTCTGCTCATCCGAGAACTCAGGTGCGGCAGTATCCCGATAGCCGAAGGTAATATCCATGGTGACATAGGTATCGAACAGCTTGAAGTCATCGACCCTGATGCCGGTGTATCTCCCGTCATGGGTATCGGTGCCGGGAATGCTGTTCGGACCGAAGGCTATCCCCTTCGCGTTTTGACTCGAGGCACCGTCAGCGTACGGAATTCTGAGGATCTCCTCCAGAAACGGATAAGCGGAGAAATTGGAGGCATTTTGCTGCTCCGCCGTGATGTCATACCGTTGATTGCTATATAAAAACGCCGTCCCGGCCGCATTCAGACGGGCATCCACATGCAGGATCCGGATCCCCTTCTCGGCAGTCACACTATCGCTTTGCACATATGCGATCAAATAGAACTCATCAAATATACCGTTGTACTGATCGGTGACCAAAAGGGTCTCTCCGCCCTCTGCCCAAAGGTTCAGCCCAATATCCGGGGCATTGGCCGTTACCAATGTGACCTTATCCGTCCACCCCAGAAGGATCTTGTAATAGGGATTGACGGTGGCAGTATCCGAAACCATAAGGTCCTCTGTCGGGAGATAAACGTGGGAACCGTACAAATCATACATCCCAAGCGTATGCATCAGCTCGTGGCAGATGATTCTGCGCAGACGCTCGGAGTTTTGGTCATCCTTTTCGATTTTGTTGTCCAACTGAACGAAGGAATTGATCTTCTTACCGTTCGCGGTTTCTCCCACACGGGTACTGTATTCTATTCCGTCATACCAGGGCTCATCGCCCTCATCGTCGGCAGGCCCTGCAAAGTGGTAAAGCACGGCATCAAGTTCACCGTTTCCGTCACCGTCAAACTGGGCAAAATCCACGCCCTTGGCCTCATAGTAGGCCACGGCCTCCATGACGAGTTCTACCTTTTTCGTCATGGAGTCATAGTACGACCGCTCATGCTTGGCCGTGTACCAGTCGAACACCCGGCCCGACAGGTTCAGCTTACCCATGGACTGATCCCGATAGAAGGTGGCCACCGAACCGTACCAAGGGTTTCCCGCCGTGTTTGCATCCAGTGGTTCTGCGGAAAAGTAGAGCTGATTGTAATACTCTGCCGTGGCATCCGGTTTGTCATTCTTATAATCCGGGAACTGGATCAGAAATACCGCAATTTTCCCCTCCCCGTGGGTCGGCATCGTGCGCTCCAAAAACAGCTCGGGATATTCCTCTACCGGAATGCCCACATCAAGTTCTTGAGCGGAAATACTCACCGTGAGGACTGCCGCCAGGAGAACCAGGATCAGCGGAAGAAAAATGTGCTTTGAAACTGTTTTCATGTTTTTTCCTCTTTTCCTAACGAGATGAAAAAATAACTCCTGATTTCATTATATCAAACTGTCGGGATTTTTGCAAGCAGTTGGATGCCATCCCCCCGAAAAAGTTAAGAAAATGTTAAATGTTATTTTACGGCATTGTAATTTATGCAAAAATATTGTATCATATTTTTGTTATATTCTATTCTGTTAACGAGGTGAATTCTCATGAGCAAGACTGTACAGGATATTCTGAACATTATCCGCGAAAAGGGCATCGAAATGGTGGACTTCAAGATGGTTGACATCAACGGTCAGTACCGTCATGTGACCATTCCCGCCAAGAACTTCTCCGAGGACACCATGAAGAGCGGCATCGGCTTTGATGCCTCCAACTATGGCTACGCCGTGGTGGAGAAGAGCGACATGGTGTTTATCCCCGATCCCGACACCGCCGTCATCGATCCCTTCTGCTCCATCCCCACCCTCTCCATGACCGGCAACGCCATGATCATCGACACCCCCGAGAACCGTCCCCT
>JAFTUB010000241.1 GCA_017466495.1 Clostridia bacterium | reverse complement strand
GCCGTGGTACATTCCCCACGGGAACGGGGACTATCACCCCTGCCTGCCCGGTGTGGACAAGTCCTCGGGGCTGTATTTGTTCCTGAAAAATCGGAATTGGCGGGATTTCGCCACCCAGAATTGCTACTACCGCCGCATGGCGGACTACGCGGACAAGCCGAGCATCGCCTCCACCCGTGAGCGGCTGCTCTCGGAGGGGATCGAGCTGACTCTGTACGATCCCGCGAAGCACCGCGGCCTCCCCGAGCTGTTCGATAACATCAACAACCCCGGCTGGAAGGCCCACGTGCTGGCGCGGCTGGATCTCCCCATCGTGGTGGCGGTGGACCGCCACGCCGACGGCCTGGTGGTGGGCTACACGGGACCTCTGTCGGTGGTGGGCACCCCCGGGCGGGGGAACTTCTGCGGCATCGGGGTCCGCACCGAGTACCGCGGGCGGGGCATCGGCAAGCCCGTGTTCTGCGAGATGTGCGCCCGTCACCGCGACGGCGGAGCGGATTTCATGTCCCTCTACACGGGGGAGGACAATCCCGCGCGGAACATCTACGAGTCGGCGGGGTTCCGCATCGTGCGGAGCTTTTCGGATATGCGGAAGGTATTGAAGAAGTAAGAACGGAGTAAGTGTGCCCTCTCACCCGCTTCGCGGGAGCTCTCCCAAAGGGAGAGCCTTACGGCGCGGTTTTCCAAGCCTCTCCCTTGGGGAGAGGTGTCACGCTATGGCGTGACGGAGAGGGAATATTCTTTGATGAATATCCAATAATTAGGAGTTAAGCATATGAAACGAGTACTCATCAGCGGCGGTTCCCGCGGCATCGGCCGCGCTATTGTGGAGGCTTTTGCCGCCAATGGAGACCGCGTGGCATTCATTTACCGCACCCGTGAGGAGGAGGCCGCCAAGGTGGCCGAGGCTTTCGGCGCGGTGGCCATCAAGGCGGACGTGAGCGATCCTGTGGAGGTGCGCCGCGCCATCACCGAGGCCGAGGCAGCTCTGGGCGGTTCCATCGACGTGCTGGTCAACAACGCCGCGATCTCCTGGATCGGGCAGATGCAGGACATGACCGACGAGGAGTGGCGCAGGGTGCTGGACACCAACCTGTCGGGGGCGTGTTACCTGTCCCGCGGGGTGGTGAGCGGCATGGTGCGGAACCGCTACGGGCGCATCATCAACATCGGCTCCATGTGGGGCAAGGTGGGTGCGTCCTGCGAGGTGGCGTACTCGGCCACCAAGGCCGGCTTGCGCGGTCTGACCATGGCCATGGCCAAGGAGTTCGGGCCCTCGGGCATTACGGTCAACTGCGTGGAGCCGGGCTTTATCGCCACCGAGATGAACGCCGCCATTGATGAAGGATCCAAGCAGGCACTCTGCGACGAGACCCCCCTGGGGCGTATGGGTACGCCTGAGGAGGTAGCCGCCGCCGTGGTGTTCCTCGCGTCGGACGCGGCGGGGTTCGTGACGGGTCAGGTCATGGGCGTGGACGGCGGGCTGGCGGTGTGAGCGGGATCCTGTTCTGAAATGCTTTCAAGGAGGATACTATGGAAAAAGCAACGAAAAAAGCGAAAGCATGGATCATTATCCTGATCTGTGCCGTGGCGGCGGTCTTGGTGGCTGTTCCTATCGTGCGAGCCCGTTTTTACTACGGCGACGAGCCTGTTTTCATGGGGAATCCCGGAATGCAACAGCTGATCTATCACGGCAGCGACATCGTGATGCTACCGGAGAAGCGGGAGAATATATCTTCCAATTTGGCTTATGCCACGTACAACGGGAACACCTACGTGGGAGAATACGGTATCGACTGGATTTTTGACGAGGATAAGATGCAATACGCAGGACAGATGCACCGGAGAATGATCCTGCATCTGTACAACAACTATGATGTTTACGTGTCCGCAAATGCCGTGACCGAAGATGGGACACCCATCTTTCTGACTCGCATGGGTGAGCCGTCGCCATTTTACTACGTATTGGAGGGCTATGAGGCGCCCGATCTCATGACCACGGATCTGAAGTTTGTGGTGGAGACCAAGGGGAACGAATGGAACTTGCCTAATACCGTGAAGCTTGCGGATATCGTCGATCTCCAAAACGAGATTTCCTACAACGATGCCATGAAAAAGATCTGCACGGCGAGATTGGTTTCGGCGCAATATGATTTTATGTGTACATTTGCCCCTGTGTATAAACTCGGAGAGCAGTATTATTTACACATTGCGATGAATACGTATTGCCCGATCACATCCGAGGATCTGATCGAATGCGTGAGTTATATAGAGAATCAGTAAACTGGTTGGTTTCAGCCGCACCTTCGGGTGTGGCTGTTTTTGAGTTCATGGGAGTTTGGAAAGTCCCCTGACCGTGGGTATGGTCGGGGGAGCTTTTTGCTTTGGGGGAAGGATCAGTCCGTGGCGGGTTCCCGGGCTTCCAATTCGATGTGGATACCCAAGTCCATTTCAGTTGCACCACCGGCACGATATATGTAATCCTTATCCCAGTTTTTTTCTTCAATAATGTAGAAAGACATAACGCCTACGTTATTCCCATCAAATTCATCTTGGACACATTCCTTGATGGCGATATAATACGTACCTTCGGTAGTTTCAAGGGTGAAGCAAGGTTGAATATTCTTGTGGGTTTTTCCGTTGTCTTTTTAAATGTTTGCACCGACACCGGCCTTATCGGCGGAGGTATGGGAGACGGTATCGCCCTTGATGAAGTCGATCAGCTTCTCGGCCTCCTCGTGGATGTTCTCCTGCTCGCTTTGCGCGGCGGGGGAGAACAGGCTCACGATGCGGGAGGCGTCGTTTTCCTCGATGGCTTGAAGGATCTGCCCGAAGGTCTCGTCGGCGATCGTGTTGTCGTCCGCCAACACGGATCCGCTTCTTGCTCCGCAAGCCGTGGCGGTCAGCAGGCAGAAAACGGCAAGGATGAGCGCGAGGGTCTGTTTCAACGTCTTCATGCGGTCGATACCTCCTTATGCTTTTGTGGGGCGGGGGTGATCCACAAGCTCGATCTTGGACTTGCGGTAGTAGATCAGATTGAATAGGCTGATGTATATCAAATATGCGCTGGCTATGGACGTACCGCTCCACAGATTATCAAAGGTGACGGGGATATCGGGGAATCGGCCGCTCTCCGCCACGTAGACACCGATCATACAGTACGCCAGCAACAGGCACAGGGTCACGCCGTCCAGTATGTGCATGGCGATGAGCTTTCTGCGGGTGGCCGGCTTCATGAGAAAGTAGTACAGGGTGAGGATGGCCGACCAGCCGAGGCCGATACAGGAGCAGATCACGTCAAAGCGCCGCATATGGGGGTAGAATTCGTAGTCGTAGCGCCCGGTGCCTCCGCAGAGGATGCCGATGCAGACGATGGACCATACGATGGAAAAGGCGAACAGGTCGATGCCGATGCGGCGGGCGCGGTCGGCCTTGTCGCGTTTTTCCTCCTCCACCGAGGGGACGTACTTTTGGAACAGCTTCATAGTAAAACTCCTTTCAAAAGGGTATTCACTATATAAGACACCAAAAGGAAGCGAGACCTTACAGGAAAAGCGCAAATATTTGATAAAATTTTTGACAGCGCGGGACGTTCAAACTTGGGTTTATCGGTGAGTTGTTGTTGCGGTCATCCTGAGCGGAGGGCGAAGCCCGAAGTCGAAGGATCTCTTGCCGCTAAAGGAGATCCTTCGACTCCGCCGCAAGCGGCTCCGCTCAGGATGACAGCCCACAAGTGGGAAAAACAGACCGATAAACTGCAATTTCCATTACTTCAGCGTCCTGATAAACGCCTCCATCCGCTCCAGCGCCTGGTTGATGTGCTTGACCGAATAGGCGTAGGAGATTCGCGCGAAGCCCTCCCCCGCCGCGCCAAAGGCAACACCGGGGACGATGGCGCACTTGTGCTCGTAGAGGAGCCTTTCGCAGAACGCCTCGCTGGTGAGGCCGAATTTTCCGATGTTGGGGTAGATGTAGAAGGCGCCCTCGGGCTCGAAGGACTCCACGCCGATGTCGCGGAGACCGTTATAGATCAAGCGGCGGCGGCGGTCGTACTCGGCGGTCATGGCGGCCACCTCCTCGTCGCAGTCCCGCAGGGCGGTGATGGCGGCCAGCTGGGCGGTGGTGGGGGCGCACATGATGGCGTACTGGTGGATCTTGAACATTTGCTTGGCCAGAGGGGCGGGGGCGCAGATGGAGCCCAGACGCCAGCCCGTCATGGCGTAGGCCTTGGAGAAGCCGCTGACCACCACGGTGCGCTCCCACATCTCTGGGAGGGAAGCGATGGAGACGTGGCGGCGGCCGTAGGT
>JAFTUB010000240.1 GCA_017466495.1 Clostridia bacterium | reverse complement strand
TGGGCTATATTGTGCCGGACGCCATGGGCCATGTGGAGGAGGGACAGCACCGCATGGTGCAGACCCCTTGGGCGGAAGCCCCCATGCCCTTTGCCGAAGCGGCCGAACTGGGGACGCAAAAGGTGATCCGGGAGCATTCTACCATCGGCATTGTGGTCACCACCGACGGCAGTATCGGCGATATCCCCCGGGAAAGCTACACAGAGGCCGAAGAACGGGTCGTGAGGGAGTTGAAGCAGCTGGGCAAGCCATTTGCCCTCGTACTGAATTCGGCCCGCCCGGAGGCTGAGGAGGCCGTACAGCTGGCCTACCGCCTGGAGGAAAAATACGGCGTCCCGGTTGCCTTGGTCAACTGCCTTACCCTGGATGCCGAGGATATCCGTCAGATCCTGGAACTGGTCCTGCGGGAATTCCCGGTGTGCAGCGTGCGGGTAGAGCTTCCCGCATGGGTTTGCGCCGTGGAGCAGAGCCACCCCGTGCGCTGTGCCGTGACGGCGGCCATCCGCCAGTGCGCTGAACGGGTACATAAGGTGGGGGAGATCTCCCGCGCCTTTGCCGCCATGAACGATTGCCCCTATGTGACAGACTGCCGCCTGCAAACCCTTGATCTGGGCAGCGGAAACGCGGTGATGGAGGTGCAGCTGGAGGAGTCGCTGTATTACAGTATGCTCAGTGAGCTGACAGGCTTGGAGATTGCCGATGAAGGGGGGCTGATCGATACCGTCCGCGACCTGGCCGCGGTGAAGGCGCAGTACGATAAAATCGCCGAGGCCCTGCAAGCCGCAGAAGAGAAGGGCTACGGCATCGTAATGCCCAACGTGGAGGATTTGAAGCTGGATGAACCCGAGATCGTGAAGCAGGCAGGAGGATACGGTGTTCGCCTTCGTGCTTCGGCGCAGTCGGTGCATATGATCCGCGCCAACATCGAGGCCGAGATCAGCCCCATTGTCGGTACCGAGCAGCAGTCGGAAGACCTGGTTCGTAATATTCTGCGGGAATTTGAGGCCGACCCTCAACAGCTGTGGGAGTCCAATATGTTCGGCAAGAGCTTGTATGAGTTGATGAACGAGGGGCTCCATGCCAAGCTGGAGCATATGCCCGAGGATGCCCGAGCGAAACTGTCCGAGACTCTTGAGCGCATTATCAATGAAGGCAGCGGCGGGCTGATCTGCATTTTGCTGTAAGCGGAAAAGGGAAGGGGATGCCGGTTTTTACCGGTATCCCCCATTTTGTTTGCTTTGGTTGGAGAAATTTTCTGCGTTGACGCATGAAAACTGTTTTTGTGGGAAAGCTTGAGAGGAGAAAAATACCGAAATCGAAAAAACATCTTGACAAGCCGTCGGGGATGTATTATGATAATATTGCCCGATAGTAAGCAGGAGAGGAGGATCAATGTGAAAAAGTTCATCTGTGAACTGTGCGGCTACGAGTACGACCCTGAGATCGGTGATCCCGAAAACGGGATAGAAGAAGGGACTGAATTTGAAGATTTACCCGAAGATTGGGTATGCCCACTGTGCGGTGTCGGTAAGGATGAGTTCGTTTCCGCCGAAGAGAATGAGACCACAGTTATGTCCTTAGATTGACCGTTTCAGTTGATATGAATGAGGGGGGAAGGGAAAATCCTTACCCTCTCATTCTCTTTTGAGGGGGAAAAACTTGCTAAAATCGAAAAAAAGGATTGACAAAGCAGGCAGGTCGTGGTATAATATACAGGTCTGATAAATGACCCATTAGCTCAGAAGGTAGAGCACATGACTTTTAATCATGGTGTCCGGAGTTCGACTCTCCGATGGGTCACCATTTCTTTTCCGCCAGTGCGGAGGAAAACAGATTTTGCGAAAAAACGCAGAATCGTCTTGACAAGCCGAAGATATTGTGGTATAATATCAAGGCTGTAAGATCTGGGTGTGGCGCAGCTGGTAGCGCGCTACCTTGGGGTGGTAGAGGCCGCAAGTTCAAGTCTTGTCACTCAGACCAAATAAAGCCGAACACGATCGTTTTCGGCTTTATTTTTTTGCTTTTTGGGGGGCAATATGGGGCATCTGCGGCGAAACGAGGCAGTGGCGGTGGAGGCTGACCACATGTTTGACCATAGTCGGTGACCACATGGTGAAACACTTTTTTTAGAAAGTTTTTGGCGGTAATCGCAAGCTGCGATCACCGCCTTTCTTTTATTTAGGTAAAGCTAATGTTGATTCGCTTTCAGCCTGAATATCATCTATATCCTGCTGTATTTCCCCACCTTATATGCAGTTAATTCTTGTTGTTTGGAAGGTCTAAACTTCTGTAATGTGTCTATGTGCTTCTGAGGTTCCTCCGTTAACAAAGCTTCGCTGACGTTAGTTTTTTTGTTTGCTTTCTCTAAGGCTGATTCGAATTCACTCTTTGCCTTTTCTTTTTCAGATTTCAATCTTTCAGTCTGCTCCTGCAACTCGTCATGCGCATGAACAATTTCTGCACTTTGCGCTAATGCTTGCGAAAATTTATCATCAACCACTTGAGTATTATATCATATTCCCCCTTCATAAAGTGAGAGCGGCTCTGGCTTGGAAACTTCCGATTCAGAACCGCTCTGTTTGCGTTGTTTAGTTGTTTTCTTCGTGTCATGTGCATTTCCTCCATTTCGCGGTACCACAAACCATACCACAGAACGAG
>JAFTUB010000239.1 GCA_017466495.1 Clostridia bacterium | reverse complement strand
TGGGGCGCGGTGCGCCGAGCTTGCCGAGCAGCTGCGCAGCGTGGCGGTTTCCTGCATGGCGGCCATTGATTTCCCCGATGAGGATCTGCGGGAGATGAGTCGGGAGGAGATGATTTCCGCCACGGCGGAGGCCGTGTCCGGCCTGCGCACCCTGGCCGCTACCTGGCGGACGGGCCGGGCTGTGGCCGAGGGAATTCCCACCGTGCTGTGCGGACGGGCCAATGTGGGCAAGAGTGCCCTGTATAACCGTCTGGTTGGCCGGGATGCCGCCATTGTGACGGCCATCGCGGGGACGACGCGGGATATGCTGACAGAAACGGTGGAGTTCGGGGGCGTGACCCTGCGGCTCACCGATACGGCGGGACTGCGGGAAACCGAGGATCCCGTGGAAGCCATCGGCGTGGGACGGGCTCGGAATGCGCTGGCCGAAGCCGAGCTGGTGCTGGCCGTGTTCGACGGCGCATCTGCGCTGGACGAGGATGACGAGGCCATGCTCGGGCTGCTGCCCACGTTGGAGGCGGCGACCTTTGTGCTGGCCAATCAGGCCGACCGGGGACTTCTGCCCGAAACCGTGGAGCGTCTGCGGGCGGCAGGGAAGCCTGTGGCGTTAATCTCCGCTGAAACAGGGGAGGGCATGGATGCCCTTGCCGATGCCGTAGCCGGGCGTTTCCTTGACGGCAGCCTGGATCTGCGGGAGGATGCCATTGTTACCGGAGCGCGGCAGTATGCCGCCCTGGTGCGGGCCGCCGAGGCCGCTGAAACGGCGCTGATCGCCCTGCGGGACGGGATGCCGGAGGATCTTTGTTGTGTGGATCTTGAGCTGGCGCTGGGGGCGTTGGACGAGGTGGACGGCCGCGCGGTGAGCGAGGATATTGTGGGAGAAATTTTCTCCCGTTTCTGTGTGGGAAAGTGATCCCACACGCTGATCATCTGTCACGGGAAAGGAGAAGATTTCCATGAAATGCGCAAACATACTGATTTTGCTTTGTCTGCTGTGCCTTTTGTTGGCGGGATGCGGTGACACCGACAGCCCCGCAGAAACCCCCGATGAGACCACTGCCCCCGAGCAGGAAATGCTGATTTTGGTGGGCGGAGCGGATGCCTACACCATTATTCGCGACGAGGATTTCGGCAAGCTGGGCACCGCCGCGACGGTGGAGCTGCACAAGCTGCTTGACAATGCCGTCGGGGTCGACACCGACTGGGTGCAGAAGGGGGCCGAGCCTACCTTCGGCAGCTTTGAGATCTTGCTGGGGCCAACGAATCGCCCCGAATCCGCAGAAACGCTGGGTGTCAATGATTACTGCATCGCCGTGGAGGGCAAAAAGCTGGTCATCAACGGCGGCAGCGAGACGGCTGTGGCCAATGCGGTGTACTATTTGAAGAAAAACGAAGTGTTCACCCGCAACGATGCGGGGCAGATCGCCATTCCCGCAGATTATGCCTATCGCTTTGACGGCGGGGACACCCGGGAGGAATACATCGAAAATCCCGACCTGTTCCTCTGCAGCTGGGTGCTGGAATTTGATGTTCCCGCGTGGATGACCGATTACGAGGAGAAGAAGGCGGCCATGGCCGATCCCGACGGGCGGCTGCTGTCCTCCATTCACCGTGGGGATTATCAGAATTATCCCGAAAATTCCATTGAAGGGATTATCAGCGCCATCCGCATGGGGGCCGACAGCATTGAGCTGGATATTTATCGTTCCCGGGACGGGGTGCTTGTGCTGATGCACGATGCGACTCTGGATCGCACCACGGATTTTGCCCAAAAGGCGGGCAAAAACGGTTTGCCGACCTCAAATCTGATCAGTGACTGGAGCTTTGCGGAACTGAGACAGCTTCGCCTTCGGATGAACAATAAGAAGTCCACCGATTATGTGATCCCCACCTTTGAGGAGGCTCTGCGGGTCTGCTGCGGCCGCACCACCATCCGCCTGGACCGATTCGGTGAATGGGATTGGAATGCAGAGATCTACCCCCTGGTCCGCCAGTACGGGGCGTATGATACCTGTATCATCAACTATCACTTCAAGCTGGATGAGCAGCTGGCGATTGTGGCACAGATTCAGAAGGACAGCGGCGGGGTAACGCCGCCGGTGTATTACCGGATCTATTCGGACGAGGCCAAGAGCTGGGCTGCACAGCTGAAATCCGTAGAGCGTCAGGGGCTGTCGCCCATGCTGCGCTGGCAGGACTTCGATGCTGAGACTGCAGAGGACGATATCAATGCGGTTTCCGCCCAGCTGAAGGCAGCGGTGCAGGGCAAATATCGCATTTATGTGGATGGGCACAAGATGAACGGCGGGGCGGAAACCCCCGAATATTGGACCTATCTCCACCAAAACGGCGTGAATTTTGTTTTGGCCGATGACGGAATGGCCATCCAAAAATTCATTGCCGAGAACTTTGAACCAACGCCATATTCATAATTTGCACGGGTCTGTCCTTGTGGGCAGACCCGACATTTTTGGCAAAAATGAAAAATTTCGCGCAGAACTTGCAAAATGCCGAAATTTCTGCTATACTATATACGATTTGTTTTTCAGGAGGCTGTAGTATATGCAATACATTTCTGACGGCGTTTTTTGGCTTGACGGGAAGCTGGTTCCCGCCGCAGGCTGTGATCTCGACCGCGCGGCAGGTGCAAAGGGCACCATTGCGCATGGGATTCTGATGGCCCACAATACCAGCGGCGACGAAAAGAAGTTGAAAATTAAGTTTGATGCCATGGCATCCCATGACATCACTTATGTGGGGATTATCCAGTCGGCTCGCGCCAGCGGCCTGACTGAGTTTCCTATGCCCTATGTGCTGACCAACTGCCACAACAGTCTGTGTGCGGTGGGCGGTACCATCAATGAGGACGACCATGTGTTCGGTCTATCTGCCGCTAAGAAATACGGCGGGATCTATGTGCCTGCGCACCAGTCGGTCATTCACGCCTTCATGCGGGAGACCCAGAGCGGATGCGGCAGAATGATCCTTGGCTCGGACAGCCATACCCGCTACGGTGCCCTCGGCACCATGGCCATCGGCGAGGGCGGCCCCGAGCTGTGCAAGCAGCTGCTGAACCGTACCTACGATATTGATTATCCCGAGGTGGTGGCCATCCATCTCACCGGCGCACCCCGCCCGGGTGTCGGCCCCCAGGACGTGGCCATCGCCATCATCGGCGCG
>JAFTUB010000238.1 GCA_017466495.1 Clostridia bacterium | reverse complement strand
TACCGGAATCATTGTGGGCAGTGCTTTTGCCATCTATGTCAAGAATTTTGTTGATACCGAGGTGGATGAGTCGCTGTTTGTCCTGTCCCAGACCAACCAGACCTCTAAGATTTATTACATGGAATATGAGGACCGTGTCAATCGGGTAGGGCACCCGGTTGAACTGGTGGATCAGCGCCTTTACGGCGCAGCCAATACCCTAATCGCGGGATACGACGAGTTCCCCCAACATCTGATCAACGCCTGTGTCGCCGGTGAGGATAAGCGATTTTGGAAGCACGACGGCGTGGACTGGCTTCGTACCGTGGAGGCGGCGGCTAACTTTGCCCTGCACTTCGACGAGGAATTCGGTGCCTCTACGCTGACTCAGCAGCTGATTAAGAATGTCACCGGGGAGAAGGACTATAAGATCCAGCGTAAGGTACAGGAGATCTTCTGGGCTTTGGACCTGGAACAGAAGTTCAGCAAAGAAGATATCCTGACCATGTATCTCAACATCATTCCCCTGTCCCGCAATTGCTACGGGGTAAAATCAGCGGCCCATACCTATTTCGGTAAGGAAGTCAAGGATCTGACCCTGCTGGAATCGGCGGCGATTATTGCCATTACCAACAATCCCTCGGTCTACGATCCGGTCAGCAACCCCAGAAATAATACTCTCCGCCGCAACGGTATTCTTTACGCCATGCTGGAGGAGGGGCTGATTACCCAAAGCGAGTATGACGAAAACTTCAACCGTGAACTGGAACTGAATCTGCAGATCTCCACCGGTGAGACCACCATCTACTCCTACTACACCGATGTTGTCATTGAGGATGTGCTGGACGGTCTGATGGAGGAACTTGGAATGTCTAAAGCAGCCGCAACCCAGCTGCTCTGGGGCGGCGGTCTGGAGATCTATACCGTTATGGACCCCAAGGTTCAGGCGGTGGTTGACGAAGTCTACCTGGATGACAGCAATTTCCCCGAGAACAAGAGCGGCCTGCCCGCCCAGTCGGGCATGGTGGTGATCGATCCGCAAACCGGTGACCTCCTTGCCATTGCCGGAGCCAGGGGCGAGAAGACCATCAACCGCGGACAGAACTATGCCACCAAGGCGGTGCGCCCTGCGGGATCGTCCATCAAGCCGCTGTCGGTGTATGGCCCTGCGCTGGAGGCCGGATTGATCACCTACGCATCGGTCTTTGATGATGTCCCGGTGAATTTCGGTACCTATAACCTGGATGCCGAGGCGGGGGATATTGTCCAGCCCAGCCCCTGGCCGCATAACTATCCCAACGAGTTCCGCGGCCTGACCAATGTCAACAGCGCCATTGAGCGTTCGGTGAACACCGTTGCGGTTCGTGTCCTGCAGACACTTGGTTTGGATGCATCCTTTGATTTCATCAAAAACACGCTGAAAATGGACAGCGTCATTGAACTCAAGGAGTTGGAGAGCGGGGTTCGTCTTACCGACAAGGACGTGGCCGCTCTTGCCCTCGGCCAGTTTAACTACGGCGTTACGGTGCGCGAGATCACCGCGGCATATACGATTTTTGCCAATAAGGGAGTTTTCAATGAAGCCCGTACCTATGTCAAGGTGCTGAACAGTGAAGGGGAAGTGATCCTTTCCAACGATTCGGCCGGCACCGTGGTCCTCAGTGAAGAAAACGCTGCCATTATGACCCAGATGCTCTCCAATGTTGTTAACCGCGGTACTGCTACCAGCGTCACACTGCGCAAAAAGGTAGATGTTGCCGGTAAGACCGGTACCACCACCAATGACTTTGACCGCTGGTTCATCGGCTATACGCCCTATTATATCGGCGGTGTATGGTACGGTTATGAGTATCCAAAATCACTGACCCAGCCTCTGCGCGGCTATACCAGCCCGCCCAATGCCATTTGGGATACGGTTATGACCCGCCTGCATGAGGATATTCTGGCTGAGGCCGATGCGGGTGTTGCCCCCCTCAAGAGCTTTGAACTCCCCTCCACGGTTGTTCGCGCCGAATATTGCCGAGATTCGGGGATGCTGATGACCGATGCCTGCCGTGCCGACCCCCGGGGCAACCGCGCAGAGACGGGATATTTCGCCGTGGGCACCGAGCCAAGCCAGCCGTGTACCACCCACGTCATGGTGCGCATGGACACCTCCACCGGTGGTGTCGCTTGCGATAACTGTCCCTCTGAGGCAGTGAAGGAAGTGGGCCTTCTCATGATCGAAGACCGCTCTTTCCCCACTCAGGTATATGTCACCGATGCCCAGTACGTTTACCGTCCCCTTGACCCCGATGTGGAGCCGGGCGGATGGAGCGGAGAACCTTTCTTCGTCAATATGCTTGGCGAGAAGGAGTACTGCGGTATCTCCTACGGGCAGTATCAGTATAACGCTTTCTGCTGGTTGCACTTTGATTTCAACGCCTTTTTCGACCGCGTTGGACGTGCGGACCACCTCTATGAGGACGTGACGAATGCAGACGAGCCAAATACCGACGAGCCGTAAATATTCAATCTGCCAAGCCGGGATGCCGCGTTTCTGCGGCATCCCGGCTTCATATTTTCCGTTGTATCCGCATATGCTCCCGT
>JAFTUB010000237.1 GCA_017466495.1 Clostridia bacterium | reverse complement strand
TCGCATCCATCATTCATGCGGACGAAACACGCCGTTACGTGGTTCCCTCTGCGCCCGGCAAACGCTTTGCTGAGGACACTAAGGTGACGGATATGCTTTACGCCTGCTATGATCTGGTGCGCCGCGGTGAGGACATGACCCCCATGTTTGACCAGATCCGTGCACGCTATAACGGGATCATTGAGGAGCTGGGCATCGATTGCTCCCTGGAGGACGAGCTGACCTTTGTACGTGCCGCCCTTCAGCATAATTCCGGCCGTGACTATGCCGCCAGCCGCGGTGAGTATCTCAACGGTATCATTCTGGCCAAATATCTCGGCTTCGATTTTATCGATGCTGCCAACGTAATTTTCTTCCGCGATGACGGATCCTTTGACGGTGAGCATACCAACGCCATTCTGCGCGAGGTGCTCCAGCGTCACCCCCGGGCCGTAATTCCCGGCTTCTACGGCTCCATGCCCAACGGCACCATCACGACCTTCTCCCGCGGCGGCTCGGATCTCACCGGCGCCATCGTAGCCCGTGCTGCTGAGGCAGACCTCTACGAGAACTGGACCGACGTATCCGGCTTCCTGATGGCCGACCCCCGCATTGTCAAGGATGCACAGCCCATCGATACCATCACCTACCGTGAGCTTCGTGAGCTTTCCTATATGGGTGCCACCGTGCTCCATGAGGATGCAATCTTCCCCGTGCGCTTTGCCGGGATTCCGATCAACATCCGCAACACCAACGCGCCTGCCGATGCAGGCACCATGATTGTGGCAGAGACCGATAAGTATGACACTGAGCACGTGATCACCGGCATCGCCGGCAAGAAGGGCTTCTCGGTTATCACCATTGAGAAGGATATGATGAATGCCGAGATCGGTTTTGGCCGCCGCGTGCTGGGCGTGCTGGAGGATGAGGGCATCAGCTTTGAGCATCTGCCTTCCGGTATCGACACCATGAGTATTGTCCTCAATACCCATGAGTTGGAGGAGCATCGGGATCGTCTGCTCACCCGTATCTGCGCTAAGGTCAACCCTGACAGCATTTCGGTTGAAGACGGCCTTGCCCTCATCGCCGTGGTTGGCCGCAGCATGGTCAAGGCAAAGGGTACCGCTGCCCGCGTCTTCCGCGCCGCTGCCGATGCATCGGTAAATATCCGCATGATCGACCAGGGCTCCTGCGAGCTGAACATCATCCTGGGCGTGGATGCCGCCGACTTTGAGCGTGCGCTCCAGGCGATTTATGCAGAATTCGTAAAATAATTACAATCGGAGTTGCAAAATTTAAGCAAAATCACTGCTTGACAGGGCGGGGATTTTGTGATAAAATATTGGACAATATCAAACAAAGCGTCAACAAAGATCAAGTAGGATGTGACCCCGCTCCAGAGAGAAGCCGTTTGCTGCGAGGCTTTGCGGAAGGCACGCCGAAACTCCCTTTGAGGCTTACGCCGCGCTTGACACCGAACCGGGGCGTTCCTGTAGTAGGCTGTCACGGCTTCCGCCGTTATCGGATAGGGCATAATCTGTGCCTGAAAGTGCCGCTTGAAAAAAGCGGAATGCGGGTGGTACCGCGGAGAATGACTTTTTATCCTCCGTCCCGAGCAGAGCAATCTGCCCGAGACGGAGGCTTTTTTGTTCCATTTTGTTT
The DNA here is from genome assembly GCA_017466495.1 of Clostridia bacterium. GTDB lineage: Bacteria > Bacillota > Clostridia > Oscillospirales > CAG-272 > SIG693. The sequence continues at coordinate 3,766 of JAFTUB010000237.1, read as the reverse complement.
GATATCATTTCAGTAAGAACGAAAAGAGGGAACTGCACATGGAATTTATCAATGTAACCCTGGGTCAGTGGATGGATAAGATCGCGGCCGAATACCCCGATCAGCCCGCCGTTGTCTACACCCACAAATTTGACTACAAGCGCACCTACAGCGAGTTCAACGCCGAGTGCGACACCATCGCCCGGGCATTCCTGGCCATGGGGATTCGCAAGGGGGATCATGTCGCCATCTGGGCCACCAACTACCCCCAGTGGATGATGACCCTGTTCGCCTGTGCCAAGATCGGCGCGGTGCTGGTCACCGTTAATACCGCGTACAAGATCCACGAGGCGGAGTATTTGCTCAAGCAGTCGGATACCAAGGTGCTGGTGATGAGCAACGGCCTCAAGGATGTCAGCTATGTGGATATCGTTAACCGTCTCTGCCCCGAATTTGCTGCAGAGCCGGATGCCCGCGACCATAAGTGTGCGCGTCTCCCCTTCCTGCGTACCTGCATCACCATTGATGAGGAAAGCTACCCCGGTATGTACAACTGGAGAGAGCTCTACGCCCTGGCTGAGACGGTGAGCGATGCAGAATATGACGCTGCCCGTGCTGGCCTTGACTGCCATGACGTGGTGAATATGCAGTATACATCCGGCACCACCGGTTTCCCCAAGGGCGTTATGCTGACCCATTACAACATACTCAACAACGGTAAGACCATCGGTGACAGAATGAAGTTTACCCCAGCGGATAAGCTTTGTATCACCGTCCCCTTCTTCCACTGCTTTGGTCTGGTGCTTGCCATGATGGCCAGCATTACCCATGCGACCACCATGGTGCCGGTAGAACGCTATTCCCCCCGCAAGGTCATGGAGGCCCTGGAGATTGAGCAGTGCACCGCCGTTCACGGCGTGCCCACCATGTTTATCGGTATGCTGGAGCATCCCGATTTCAAGCAGTTCAAGTTTAACCTCCGTACCGGTATTATGGCCGGTTCTCCCTGTCCCATCAAGGTCATGCAGCAGGTTGTCGACGACATGGGCATGAAGGAGATCACCATCGTCTACGGTCAGACAGAGGCATCTCCCGGATGCACCCAGACCACCACCGATGACAGTCTGGAGCGCCGGGTCAATACCGTCGGCCGCAGTTTCCCCGGCGTGGAGACCAAGATTGTGGATCCCGAGACGGGAGAGACTCTCGGTCCCGGTAAGATCGGCGAATTCTGCGCCCGCGGCTATAATATTATGAAGGGTTACTACAAGATGCCCGAAGCCACTGCCCAGGCCATCGACAAGGATGGATGGCTCCATACGGGCGACCTTGCCTGCTGTGACGAGGACGGATACTACAAGATCACCGGCCGCATCAAGGATATGATCATCCGCGGCGGTGAGAATATCTATCCCAAGGAGATCGAGGATTTCATCTATACCCATCCCAAGATCAGCGACGTGCAGGTAATCGGTGTCCCCAGCAAGGCTTACGGCGAGGAAATCATGGCCTGTGTCATCCTCAAGGAGGGCGAGACCATGACCGAGCAGGAGGTCAAGGACTACGTACTGGGCTCCATGGCCAAGCATAAGGTCCCCAGTTATGTCATGTTTGTCGAAGGCTTCCCCATGAACGCCGCAGGAAAAATCCTCAAATATAAGCTCCGCGAAATGGCCGTTGAGGCATTGAGCCTGCAGGAGGCTGCCGCCATCGAGACGGCGTAAAGCGGATAAATTTTCTTTACAAATTGCGCAATTTGTGCTACAATATCTATGGATGACAAATTCACAGGAAAGGAATTCTGTCCATGAAACTTGCTTTTTCGACGCTGACCTGCCCCGATTGGCATTTCAGCGAGGTAATTTCCACCGCTGCCGACCTCGGTTATGCGGGAGTTGAGATCCGCGGCGTTGCTGATCAAATGTATGCACCGCACATTCGTGCATTCTCGGATAGCCGTATTGAGAAGACCAGGGAAATGCTTGCCCGTACCGGGGTGGAGATCCCGATCCTCACCGGCGGTGCACACCTAATGGATAATCCCGACCTTGACGCAGCTGAGCAGGAGGTCAGGGATTATGTCCTGCTGGCTGAGCGGCTGAAGGTGCCCTATGTTCGCGTTCTGATGGAGAAGACTGCCGCTCCCCTCATTACCACCACCGAGGAGGACATCGACCGCGCCGCCATGAAGTTCGGCGAGCTCTGCGACTGGGCCGCGCCTCACGGTGTGACTCTGCTCACCGAGACCAACGGCTTTTTGAGCAATACCGCCATCGCCCGCAACTTCCTTGACCGGGTGGGCCGCCCCAACTCCGGCATCATCTGGGACGTTCACCATCCCTACCGCTTCTGCGGCGAGTCGCCTGCCAAGTCGGCGCTTCATTTGGGACGTTACATCAAGCACGTTCACCTCAAGGACTCGGTGAAGGGTACCAATGGCAAGATCACCTATATGCTTACCGGATACGGCGATCTGCCCTTCGGTGAAATTATCAACTGCCTGCGGGATATCAACTATGACGGCTACCTGTCCTATGAATGGGTCAAGCGCTGGTCCCCCGAGCTGGCAGAGCCCGGCATTGCGCTGTTCTCTTACATCAGCTGCCTGCGGGGAATGCTTTGACAAAAAACAAGGGGTGTCACGCAAACGCGTGACACCCCATCGAGTTTGGCGGCGGAAACGCCGCCATTCGCCTTATGCCATGGACTCGGGAAGCTTCTTTCCGCCGAGGATGTGGAAGTGCATATGCTTCACACTCTGGCAGCCGTCCTCGCCGATGTTGGTGATGATTCTGTAGCCGTTGGCAAGGCCTTCTGACGCAGCGAGCTTGGGAATCGCATTGAACATAGCGGCAACAGCGGCGCTGTTTTCCGCCGTGATCTCGTCCGCCGAGGCGATGTGCGCCTTGGGCACCACAAGCACGTGAACAGGGGCCTGAGGGTTGATGTCGCGGAAGGCATAGACCAGCTCATCCTCGTATACTTTTGCCGACGGAATTTCCCCGCCGATGATCTTGCAGAACAGACAATCCATAACAGATCCTCACTTTCTCTTGGATGTTTTCATTTTACCACAAAAAATCCATAAAGTCAACGGAGACATCTCATGTATAAAATTTTTGACGTGCATACCCATACCTACCCCGAGGCTATTGCCGAAAAAGCGGTGACAGCCCTGGGGAAGTTTTACGATTTTGTCCCCGAAGGGAAGGGGATATACCGCGAGTTGGCGCAGATCGGTGCGGAGGCGAAGGTCAGCGGATTCCTGCTTTTTTCGGTGGCCACCAATGCACACCAGGTGCAGAAGGTCAATGACGGAATCGCTGCACAGGTGCGCGATTCCCGTGCGGCGGGATTTTGTACTGTGGGCTTTGCCGGGATCCATCAGGATTATCCCGACTTTGAAGGGGAACTGGATCGCATCACCGAACTGGGGCTGCAGGGCGTGAAGATCCACCCCGATATCCAAGGCATCAACATTGACGACCCTGTGATGCTCCCACTCTATGCCTCCATGGAAAAACGGGGTCTTCCTCTGTATCTGCACATGGGGGATAACCGTCCCCAGTACCGTTTTTCCACGGTGAACCGCCTCCTGAGGGTCATTGACCGCTATCCCGACCTCCGGGTGGTGGCAGCACACTTGGGCAGCTATCAGGCCTGGATGGATGCCCCCAAGCTTGCCGCCTGCCCGCAGGTGTATTTCGATACCTCCTCCGCCCTTTGGGCCATGACCGCCGATTATGCCGGGGAACTGATCCATATCCTCGGTACCGATCGGGTGATG
>JAFTUB010000001.1 GCA_017466495.1 Clostridia bacterium | reverse complement strand
GTAGCCGGCGGGCAGATCGTTGCGGGGGCCGTGGTAGAGCAGATCCCCCAGCCAGAGCAGGCGGTCGGCTCCCTCGGCGGCAAATCGGGCAAATATGACCTCGGCGGCGGCAAGGTCGCCGTGCAGGTCGGATGCGATGAGCAGTTTCATATTTATGACCATTGCTTTCGCTTGGCGAAAGCTTCCTTTCTGTGGAATTGGGGCTGGTTTTGCCCGGCAAAATCGCCACCGTTTCGGTGGCGAAAGCCGCAAAACACGTTTGAAAGATTTATCTTTCAAACTTTTCTCCTTATGCGCCCAGCTTCTCCACGCCCCAGGCGCGGCCCATGAAGCGGGCGATCTCTACGTTTTCTACTGTCTTTCCGCCAAAGAAGTCAGTGCCGGCTCCCACCGCCGAAACGGGGACGTTCACCCCGGTGTGGTTGTCGGAGGTGAAGTAGAAGGTGCCGTCTGCCTTCTTCATAATGCCGCCGCACTCGTGGTCAGCGGTGACAATCAGCGCTGTGTCGGGGTGCAGGAAGACAAACTGGGACAGATAGGCGGCAATATCGTTGAGCAGCTTCACGGTGCGGACCACATCGTCCCCCGCGTTGCTGTGGGCGTGCTTATCGATGTAGGCCTCCTCCACCATGATGAAGAAGCTTTCGCTGTCTCCGTCGGCGATGGTGCGCAGGGCGGCACGGGTCTCGTCCACAATGCCGTTGCCCACCTTCCCGGCCAGGTAATCGATCTCAATGGCGGCCTGCTGAGCTTTGATCTCGGCGGACATATCCCGATCCTTCACATGGGCCGTGAAGGCGGCGGGGGTGGCGCCCGTCAGGGCATCGGTGGTGATCACCGCCGTCTGTGCCCCGGCGTCATGGGCGACTTCCCGGATGTTGGGCTTTTTCTCGCCCCGGGGAGTCATGCCCAGGTAGCGGTTATTGGTCTTGTATCCCGAGGAAAGGGCAGTTCCGGACGCGGCAGAGTCGGTGATGCTGCTGGAGGCCGAATAGGTCTTGGCCTCGCCCTGGTTGGGGAAGAAGCGGGGAATGAAGAACTCCATGCCGTTCGCCAGTGCCAGCTCGATCTGATTGTAGCCCATGCCGTCACCGATGAGGAGGATCATGTTCTTCGCCTTGTCGGCAAAGATAAACTTCTCGGGCTTGCCGGCGGTGGACAGCTGAGCAGCGGTGGCCTCCCCCGCCTTCTCGGGGCGGATCAGTGCCGCCAGGGCACCCACGGCACCGCCTACCAGGTATCCCTCACCCCGCAGAACAGCGTGGCTTCCTTCGGCGGTGAGCAGGTACTCCATCTCCCCGTATTTGAGCCCATCATACTTTTTGGACTCGGGGCGGGAGGTGGCGCCGATGAGCAGCTCATGCTCGGCTCGGGGCTCGCTGTCCCGGATCACGGGGAGGGTGAATCCTCCCTGGGCCAGCAGATAATCGCACAGGGCGTGGGCGGCGTTTTCCTCAAACACGTTAGGCGCGGCGGGAATCACCACGGTGTATTCCTTCAGGGAAACCCCGTTCAGGGTGATCTCCCCCAAGGGGTAAACGTGGCGGTGGATGTAGGCGAAGCCCTCCTCCAGCTCCAGCTTTTTGCCCTCGGCATCCAGCAGATTTTCCACAAAGTAGTCCACCGCGGCCTCGGTGGCGGCGTCGTCACCGCCGACGATGGTCACCCGGCCGTCAGTGAAGTAGATCCCCCAGTCCCGGGAGAGCAGATCGTTCTCCAGAGCCGACACCGTCTGGGGACGGTTGGTGTGCCCCACCACGATCTCATGGGCGACAGCGGGGATATCGGCGGCAGATCTGACCCAGTCGGTGCCCATGGCAAGATCCACGCCCACGGTCTCGGCAATGGCCTTCCGCAGGCGGATGGCCTGGGCTACGTCGGCGTCCGAGCCGTTTTCGGCGCGGAGCACCACATAGTCGGTGCCCACCCCCTCGGCCAGCACCAGGGTCTTCTGCACCGGTGCGGCGGTTTCGGGGGGAAGTGTGGTCTCATCCCCTCCGGAGGAGGTATTGGTACAGCCCACCGCGCCGAAGAGGATCAGCGCGGCAAGGAAAATCGATAACCATCTTTTCATGTGTATGTACCTGCTTTCTGTGTCGATATGATGGGATTTCCGCCCTCAGCGGCGGCGGAAGGGGCCAAGAATGGCGGCGACTGCCGTGATGGCGATCAGCACCAGCAGCGCGGGGAGCAGGAGAGAGAAGATACTCCCTGCGTTCCCGGCGGCGGGCGGCTCAGCGGTGGTCGCGGGTGACGTTTTCTCGGGGAGGACAGGCGGCCGCTGTGTGGCGGCGGCGGGGACGGTGGTTTCCGGCGGCGAGGTGGTTTCGGCCGCCCGCTGTTCGGCATAGGGGGTGATGTGCTCGAAGAAGTCATTCACGCCGGGGGTGTCGGCCCCCACGGTGGAGCGGTAGAGCCCGTACAGGCAGGGGCTGTAGGTCTTGATTTGAGATGCGGCGGTGATGGGGGCATCCTTGGTGCCTCTGATCCAGCGGGTAAACCATGTCCAATGCTGGGAGGTGTGCTGATTGTAGCCCAGGTTGGAAACCTGGAAGGCGGTGAGACCGTCATAGGCGGCCAGGGGCACATCCCAGTTCATGGTGACCTGCCCCTCTTTCCAAAGGTGGAGGTAGGTCTTGGGCACATCCCATGTGCCCCACTTTTCTGCCGAATCGGGATAGGCGGCGGCATCGGGGGCGGCGAGAAGCGCCTTCTGCAGGGCGGCGGTATTGACCATGTGCGCCCCGTGGTTATACTCCCCGTTGACGTCATGGCCGATGACCACCTGGGGGCGGAAGCGGCGAAGCTGCTCCACGGCATAGGCGATGAAGTGGTCCTCGGTGTAGCCCCGGCCGGCGAAAATGGTGCGGGCGGTTTCAAGGGAGGTGGAGTAGAGATCGGGGAAGGGGCCAATGACGGGATAGTTCCGCACCCCCACGGCCCAAAGGCCGTCCAGCTGTTCGTGGGGGCGGGCGGGAATGTCGTTGTGATTGACCATGTACACCACCTGGGCGGAAAGCCCCCGGTCGATGCAAGTGGGCAGGATGCCGGCAAAGAAAAGGTGCTCGTCATCGCTGTGGGTGGAGAAGAGCAGCAGGTCAGCCTCGGCGTAGGGGGGCTCCCACACCTGCACGTAATCGGGGAGGGTCCCCGCCGATAAAATAAAGATATGCTTCACCGTTGCTCCATCAGGGAAAGTGAGGGTGAGGCTGCGCGCGGCACCCAACCCCTCTGCCACATCCACGTATTCGTGGAGAAAGCCGTTCTGTCCGCAGGCCATCTCACCGTACTCGCCCCGGCAGGTCCAGGGCTTTGGCACCCGGTCGAAGATAAGATATAGCCCGGCGATCTGTGTTTCGGTTTCCACGGTGAGGGTTCCCCCGGCGGTGATAAGGAGATCGGTATATTTTTTTTTGTCGATGAGGGGAGTACCCGACAGGGTCAGCTCGGCCTCCAGCTCTCTGGCCTCGGGCATGGGAACAGCGGCGCCGATGGGAAGGGCGGCGGCCGTCAGCAGGAGTGCGCCCATCAGCAGGGCCGACAGAAAGCGCAGGATGCGCATGATCTCACCTCGGTTCGGGAAAGATTGTTTTCCTCTATTATACCGCACCGGGCGGAGAATTGCAAGGGATTGGGGAAGAATTATATGGGGCTCTGCCCCTCGATGTTTGATGGTTTCGGGCTTGCCCGAAATGGAGGCGAAGCCGACAAATCAAACTCGTGGTTATTCAGCGCATATATGCGCTGAATAACCCAAACCCCGCTGGGGGAGCCTTTTGAAAAAGGCTCCCCCAGTCCCCCGCGAAAACTTTCAGAAAGGGCGTTTCTGCAGTTTTTTGAGGGGTGCAGGATATGGCGTCGCAGCGCGCCGCCATATCGCCGAGTTTGATTTGGCGGCGGAAACGCCGCCATTTTGGGCCGAAAAGCCCAAAAACATCAAACATCGCAGGACTTTTTTTCAAAAAAGTCCCCCGAGATCTTCCCTTTTATGATATAATATCCCCAGATTACACAAAGGAGAAGGCCATGAAAGCAGAACAATTCGCCCGACTCTACACCGCCGCCGGGGAGGATCTTGCCCGGGCGGGGCGGGATGCCGCCCCCTGGCAGGATTATCCCCGCCCCTGTCTCGTGCGGGACAGCTATCTTTCCCTCAACGGCACCTGGTCCTTTTCGGCCAACGGCGGCCCGGAGGAAGAGATCCTCGTGCCCTTTCCGCCGGAGTCACTGCTCTCGGGCATCGGGCGGGACATGGGGCCACGTCCCCGGCTCTGCTACACCCGCCGCTTCACTCTCCCTGCGGACTTTCTGCGGGATCGGATCATTCTCCACTTCGGCGCGGTGGATCAGGTGGCCCGGGTTTCCCTCAACGGCATCTTCCTGGGCGAGCATCGGGGCGGGTATACGCCATTTTCCTTTGACATTACCCCCTATCTTGCCACCGAGAACCTGCTGACGGTGGAGGTCACCGACACCACCGTTGATTTCACCCTGCCCTACGGCAAGCAGTCGGGCAAACGGGGCGGGATGTGGTACACCCCCGTCAGCGGCATCTGGCAGACGGTGTGGCTGGAGAGCGTGCCCGAGGTCTATGTCCGCGCCCTCACGGCGGAGACCCACGAGACCGGTGCCATCATCCGCGCCGAGGGAGTCAGCGAGGGAGAGGTGACGGTCATCACCCCCGAGGGGGAGATCACCCTTCCCCTGCAGAATGGAGAAGCTGCCGTGGCGCTTCCCTGCCCCCGGCACTGGTGCCCCGAGGATCCCTACCTCTATCGCTTTACCCTGCGGGCAGGGGAAGATCGGGTGGAGTCCTACTTTGCCCTGCGCACCCTCACGGTGGAAACGGTGGACGGCATCCCCCGTCTCTGCCTCAACCACAAGCCCTATTTCTTCCACGGTCTGCTGGATCAGGGCTATTTCAGCGACGGACTCTTCCTTCCCGCCTCGCCGGATGGCTACACCGAGGATATTCTCGCAGCCCGTGCCCTTGGCTTCAACACCCTGCGCAAGCACATCAAAATCGAGCCCCAGCGCTTCTACTACGACTGCGATCGGCTGGGGATGATCGTTTTTCAGGATATGATCAACAACGGACGGTATTCCTTCTTCCGGGACACCGCCCTGCCCACCGTGGGACTGAAGCGGCGCAATGACCGCCGCCTGCACCGCGATCCCGCCGCCCGGGCCGCCTTCCTCTCCTCCATGGAGGAAACGGTAGCCCTTCTGCGTCATCACCCCTCGGTATGCTACTGGACGATTTTCAACGAGGGATGGGGACAGTTCTGCGCCGACGATGCCTGCCGCCGCCTGCGGGCGCTGGACAGCACCCGCTTCATCGACACCGCCTCGGGGTGGTTCACCCCCACCGAGAGCGATGTGGAAAGTCTGCACGTCTATTTCAAGCCCTTTAAGATGCCGAAGGCACCCACCCGACCGGTGGTTCTCTCTGAGTTCGGTGGCTATGCCTGCGGGGTGAAGGGACACATATTCAATCTGAAGAAAACCTACGGTTATCGGATCTTCGACACCGTGGAGGAGCTGGAGAAGGCCGTCCGCACCCTCTATGAGGAGGAGATCTTCCCCGCCATTCCCCGGGGGCTGTGCGGGGCCATTTACACCCAGCTCTCGGACGTGGAGGACGAGACCAACGGCCTGCTCACCTATGACCGCCGCATCACCAAGATCGGCCCCATTCCCCTCCTCAGCACAAATTTACCGAAAGGAGATCCCCCATGCGGCACCTGACCGTCGGCATCCTCGCCCACGTGGATGCGGGAAAAACCACCCTGAGTGAAGCCATGCTCTACTGTGCGGGCAAGCTGCGCCGCCTGGGACGGGTGGATCACGGAAACACCTACCTGGACTCGGCCCCCATGGAGCGGGAGCGGGGGATCACCATCTTCTCCAAGCAGGCCCGTCTGACGGTGGGGGAAACCGAGTTTGTTCTGCTGGACACCCCCGGCCATGTGGATTTTTCCGCCGAGGCAGAGCGCACTCTGCAGGTGCTGGACTACGCCATTTTAGTCATCAGCGGCACCGACGGGGTGCAGAATCACACCCGCACGCTGTGGGAGCTCCTCCGCCGCTACGAGGTGCCCACCTTCATCTTCATCAACAAAATGGATCTGGCCGTCACACCCGCCGAAGTGCTGGCCGCCGAACTGCAGGAGAAGCTGGATCCCGCCTGCACCCCCTTCTTTCCCCACGAGTCTGCCGCCGCCCTGGATGAGCGGCTGGCCATGGCCGACGAGGCTCTGCTGGAGCTTTATCTGGAAACCGGCATCCTGGATCGGGAAGCCGTGGCAGGGCTGATTGCAGAGCGGCGGCTCTTCCCCTGTCTGTTCGGGGCGGCCATCCGTCCCGAGGGGGTAGAGGAGCTGCTGAGCACCCTGAATGAGCTCACCCTCTCCCCCCTTTGGCCCGACACCTTCGGGGCGCGGGTCTACAAAATCGCCTATGACGGCGGCGCGGCCAATGGCGGAGCCGGTACCCGCCTGACCTACCTCAAGGTCACGGGGGGCGCGCTGTCGGTGCGGGATGAGATCACCTACCTCGCCCCCGACGGCAGGACCCGCATCACCGAAAAAGCGGCACAGCTCCGCCTTTACTCGGGAGAAAAATTCACCCAGGTGAATCGGGTCACGGCGGGAGAAATCTGCGCCGTGGTGGGGCTTTCCGCCACCGCCGCCGGCCAGGGACTGGGGAGCGAAGGAAACGCCGAGCTTCCCATGATCGAACCGGTGCTCAGCTACCGTATCTGCCTGCCTCCGGGACAGGATCCCGCCCTTTGCTATCCCCGTCTGCGGGTGCTGGAGGAGGAAGATCCCGCCCTGCGCCTGCGGCTCGACCCCGAATCGGGGGAGATCACCGCGGCGCTCATGGGCGAGGTGCAGATCGAAGTGCTCCAGCGGCTGGCCCTGGATCGGCTGGGGCTGGAGATCGATGTGGACATGGGCCGCATTCTCTACCGCGAGACCATCTCTGCTCCGGTGGTGGGCATGGGGCACTTTGAGCCCCTGCGCCACTACGCAGAGGTGCATCTTCTGCTGGAGCCCATGCCCGCCGGCAGCGGCATTACGGTGGACACCCGCTGTCCCGAGGATTCCCTTGCCCGCAGCTGGCAGCGGATGATCCTCTCCATGCTGGAGGGGAGAGTGCACCGGGGCGTGCTCACCGGCGCTCCCCTCACCGATGTAAAGATCACCCTCTTGGCCGGCCGCGCTCACCTCAAGCACACCGATGGCGGCGACTTCCGGGAAGCCGCCGGGCGGGCGGTGCGGCAGGGGTTGATGCAGGCAAAATCGGTTCTTCTCGAGCCGGTCTACCGCTACCGCATGACTGTCCCCGCCGATGCGGTGGGCCGTGCCATGCACGACCTGCAGATGCGGGGGGCGACCATCGCCGCCGAAGCCAGCACCGAAACCGAGACTACCCTGGTGGGCCGCGTTCCCGTGGCCACCATGCGCAACTACCTGCGGGAAATGCAGAGCTACACCCACGGACAGGGACGGCTTTGGTGCGGGGCCGACGGCTACGCACCCTGCCACAACGCCGAGGAGGTCATTGCCGCCGCTGCGTACAATCCCGAATCCGACCTGGCGCAGCCTCCCCACTCGGTCTTCTGCGCCCACGGTGCCGGCTACACCGTCCCCTGGGACAAGGTGGGAGAGCACATGCACATGGAAGTGGAATTCGACCCGAACAAAGGGGCGGATGAGCCCATTCTGTCCTCCCCCCGCGCTGTGGCCAAGCGCTGGCAGCTCAATGACGAGGAGCTGGAGGCCATCATGCTCCGCACCTTCGGCCCGGTGAAGCGCCGCCGCTACACGCCTCCCCGCACGGTGGGTGCCGCCAAGGCCCCCCGGGAGCTTCCCCCGCGGCGGGAACAGCTGCTGGTGGACGGCTACAACGTCATTTTCGCCTGGGAGCACCTGCGGGATCTGGCGGGGGAAAACCTGGATGCCGCCCGTGAAGCCCTGATGGACATTCTCGACAACTATGTGGCCTACACCAAGGCCGATCTGACCCTGGTGTTCGACGCCTACAACCGCACCGAGGGGACAGGGCACGAGGAGGAGCGCAACGGCTACCGCGTCGTCTACACCGCCGCCCACGAAACCGCCGACACCTACCTGGAGCGGATGATGCACCGCCGGGACCACGGCGTGACCACCCGAGTGGTCACCTCCGACCGCCTGATCCAGCTCTCGGCCGTCCACGCGGGGATCCTCCGCCTCTCTGCCCGAGAGTTCGAGGAGGAAATCCTCTCCATCAACCGAGAAATCACCGATTTCCTCCGCCGACTGACATCTGAGGAATAAAAAGACAGGACAGCACACGCTGTCCTGTCTTTTGTTTTTCTTGGGGAGGAGCTTTTTGAAAAAAGCTCCTCCCCAAACCCCTCCGCCAAAACTTCCAGAAAGGGAATTTTTATCGGTTTTTG
>JAFTUB010000236.1 GCA_017466495.1 Clostridia bacterium | reverse complement strand
CCGCAAAAACATTCAGGAAAGAAGGAGGACACTCATGAAATTTAAGGATATGCCTTACACCAGACCTGATGTGGAGGCGATTTGTGCGGCTTACCGCAAGCTTACCGAGCGCGTGCAGAATGCGGCTGCGGCGGCTGATGTGCTTGCTGCCATTGAGGAGCATGAGAAGCTGTCCATGGAGTTTTACACCATGGAGTCCATTTGCTATATGCGACACACAGTAGACACCACGGACGAATTCTACACTGCCGAGATGGCCTACATTGACGAGAACTCCCCTCTCGTTCAGGAACAGACCCAGGCCTTTGCGCTTGCTTTGCTGGCCTCTCCCTTCCGTGCCGACATTGATGCCCGCTACGGCGAGCTGATGCTCCGCAACGTGGAGATCGGCACCAAGACCTTCTCTCCCGCCATCATTGCCGAGCTGCAGGAAGAGAATCGACTGGTTTCGGCTTATCAGAAGCTATCGGCCTCTTCTCAGATCGACTTTGACGGCAAGGTGCTGACGGTGGCTGAGCTGGCTCCCTACAAGCAGTCCCCTGATCGAGAGGTGCGCCACGCCGCATACCTGGCCGAGGGCAGCTTCTGGATGTCGGTGAAGGACGAGCTTGACCGTCTTTTCGATGAGCTGGTAAAGGTTCGCGCCGCCATTGCCGAGAAGCTGGGCTATGCCAGCTTCACCGAGGTGGCATACCTGCGCAACACCCGCAACTGCTATGATCCCGCCATGGTGGAGAAATTCCGTGCCCAGGTCAAGCGTGACCTTGTTCCCGTGGTTACGGCCATGAAGAAAAAGCAGGCCGAGCGCATCGGGCTTTCCGGTGACTTCCGCTTCTACGATGATGCCTTCGGTTACCCCGAAGGAAATCCTAAGCCCCACGGCACCCCCGACGACATTCTCGCGGCGGGCCGACAGATGTACCACGAAATGTCTCCCGAAACGGCGGAGTTTGTGGACTTCCTCTATGACCACGAGCTTTTTGATGTTTGCTCTAAGAAGGGCAAAGCCCCCGGCGGCTACTGCACTTCCCTGCCCATCTACCGCGCGCCCTTCATCTTCTCCAACTTCAACGGCACCTCGGGCGACGTGGACGTGCTGACCCACGAGGCGGGCCACGCCTTCGCCGGCTACCGCGCCCGCAACTTTGAGCTGCTGGAGCAGACCAGCCCCAGCATGGAATCCTGCGAGGTACACTCCATGTCCATGGAATTCCTTGCCTGGCCCTGGCTCAACCTCTACTACAAGGAGGATGCCGACCGCGCCCGCTATGCCCACCTGGAGTCCACCCTCATCTTCATCCCCTACGGCACCATGGTGGACGAGTTCCAGCACCACATTTACGCCAACCCCAAGATGACGGCAGCTGAGCGGGATGCCCTGTGGATGTCCCTGGAGAAGGAATACCGTCCCTACATCGACTTTGCCGATGTTCCCTTCTACAATGCAGGTGCCGGCTGGCAGAGACAGCTGCACATCTACCACTATCCCTTCTACTACATTGACTATTGCCTGGCTCAGACCATTGCCCTTGAGGTATGGGCTGAGTCCCAGACCGACTACGCCTCCGCATGGGCGCGCTATCTGCGCTTTGTGGAGCAGGGCGGCAAGCAGACCTTTGTGGAGCTTTGCCGCACGGCGGGATTTGTCACGCCCTTCGAGGAGGGCTGTCTAAAGCAGATCTCCGACACCGTCACCGATTGGCTGAGCAAAAACGGCTGATTGAACGAAACAAAAAACGGATGTCACACTGATGTGTGACATCCTTTTTTTGTTGCTCAAAGCCATGCGATGGCCGAGGCGATGTATTTTGCCGATTTTGCCAGCGAAGGGATGGAGGCCCACTCATTCACAGAATGGATCTTCTCTCCGTACACCCCAATGGAATCCACGCAGGGGATACCGCAGGATGCCACATCCGCCGCGTCCGAGCCGCCGGTGTTCATCTCGGCACCCATCTCGGGGAGCCCCACTTCGCGGTAAATCCGATTCATCCGGGCAAGCAGATCGCGGTTTCTCTCCTCTTCCTCCATGGCGACACGGAAGGTAGAGGTCTCCAAGGTAGTGGTACAGCCCGGCACAAAGACGGTTTCCGCCACTTCTTTTGCCTTTTGGCACATCCATTCGTACTGTACCGTATTGGCAAAGCGCACGTTTGCCTGGAACCGGCAAAAATCGGGGATGGTATTGGGCACCGTTCCGCCGCTGATCACCGAGCAGCAGCAGGTCAGTCCGTCATTATCCTTGTTCTTTTCCAGTTCAATGATCTTGTGTGCCGCCTCCAGGATGGCATTTGCTCCTTCGATGGCGCAGCGGGAGGAGTGCCCCGCAACACCGTGCACCGTGAAATCAAAGGTGACGATTCCCTTGCGGGCAAGGCAAAGGTTTCCGTGGCCTTTATCGTTCTCCAGATTCAGAAAAGCCGTCGCTCCCTCTGCTTTACGGCAGATGTAACCGATGGTTTCCTTGTTGCTGGGCATACTGCTGACCTCCTCGTCACTCTGCAGAAGCAGGCGAACAGGGCGGTCGGAAAAACCGAGGCGGGACAGAGCATCCATGGCCAAAAATCCTGCCACAATGCCGCCCTTGCAGTCGGTTACCCCGGGGCCGTAGATTCGATCCCCTTCGATGCGCACCGCAGGGGTGCCAAAGGAACCCAGGGGATGCACCGTATCCATGTGCCCCGAAATGCACACCATTTCTCCCTTGGCCGTGGGATTCATGGTGATGCACACCACATCCCCGGACACGGCATGGGAAAAGATTTCAACCTCCCAGCCCCGGGCCGCGGCCATATCCGAAAAATACTTTCCTACCGCATCCACGCCGGCCTTATGGCGGGAAGGGCTCTCAATATTGCACACATCCTCCCATACCCGAAGGTATTCCTCCGCCAGGGAGTCGATCTGATCAAACAATTGCTGTCCGTTCATTATGTCACCTCACGCGCAGATGTTAAGGATATCATATCACGAATTCCTCACCTTGTCAATAGCGCAGAGGACAGATTTCAGCCCCGGATTTTCTTCAGTTTCCTCTCTCGATGATCTTCACGTTGGCGGGAAGAATGCCGGCCTGCTCGTAGACGATCTCGTTGATCTGAGCGATTTCGTTGGGCAGAAGGCCGTCACTTTTGACGATGATATTGGCATTGCTGCCGTTCACCACCGCCACACACTGTTCAAAGCCCTTGGAGGTGATCAGCGTCTCAATATTGGCCTCGCGCTCCATATCCAGGGCAATGCGGGTGATATCGGACAACGCCTGCCCCTTCACCGTTTCCTGTGCCTCCGCACTGTCCACCACACCGCGGAGAACCTCCATGGCCTCATCCCGTGCACGCTGGCGGCTGACCTGGGTAGCGGCAAAATAGGCGGCATCCCCTTCGTCCTCGCCGTTGACGGCAGTACCGTCCGTGAGTCCGTCATTGGTAAGGCTTCCGCTGCTCATGCCGCCGGCACTGTCATAGGAAAATCCGTCGTCGCCCCCGGCGAAAAATACCCAGTTCAGGCAGACTGCCCCCGCGATCAGCACCAGCGCCCCCAGGATGATCCAGTTTCGCCGTCCCACCTTCACGATCCCACGTTTCACGGCTTCAAAGTTAAAGATCTGCTTCAGTTTCATATCTGACCTCCCGTTTATCTTGAATTTGAATTCCGGTGTACTACTATATGCGCCGGGAAAAAGATTTATGTCACCCCGCTGCAGCAATGTAAATCCGGTTTGTTCCAACCCCGAAAGCAGCGGACAGAAGAGAGACCAGCTTCCGCACCGTCTCCGGGTCTTCTGCCCCCCGGCAAACTACCCCAATCCCCCCGATCTGCGGGGGACGCTCGGTAATCAGTCGTGCGCCCGTGCTTCCCGTCCCAAGGTAACTGCTCTCCCCCGCCGAATAGACATACTCCGCTCCCTGGGCAAGGCTGACGGCCACCGTCACATCCTCCACTCCTGCCACCTGGCTGCAGAGTGCGGCAGCTTTTGCTTCCAGTGCGATGATCTCTTCCCGCCAGTCCAAAGGCTCGGCAGACACCGCCTCTGCATCTCCCGCGCTTCGCCCCAGCCACAAAAGAAGAATCCCCGCCAGGGCAAGGGTGCAAATGAGCAGGGCTCGACTTCTGCGGGAGAGAATTCCCCCTTTTTTCTGTTTCACCATTCTCGGCTCCTTTCATTCCAGCGCTACCGCCACGGGGCAAGCAAGCAACTCCGCCAAATATGCCTCAATGGCGTAAGGATCCGCTAAAACTGCCCTCCCCGAGAGAATCACCCGCACCGATGAGGGAGAGAACTCCCCATCATGTTCGGTCAACTCCACCGCGGTGCGGCAGTCCTCCGTCGGCACCTCGAACCGTTGTGCCACCAGCTGTGCAACCGCCGCCGAGGCCTCCGACTCCCCTGCCGTACGGATAAAATCCACGGTCTGACGGGCGTACTGCTCCCACGATTCCCACGAGGCCGTTCGTGCATCCTCATACGCCCCCCACAAACGGTCAAGTAAAGCATCCGGCCCGATCTGCAGAAGGCTGCCGAGAGGTGCGATCACCACCGAGAGAACCATCAGTCCCGTGATCAGACGGAGCAGCTTCGCCCCTCCCCCCTCCTCATCAGCCCCGATGAGCTCAACCAAGGTGCCGGCCACTGCAGCCCAGATTACCGTGATCACATATGCCTTCATTCCCTCTCCTTATGCCGAAATTGCCAGAGATATCCGTACAAAGATGATCAGCGCATAAATGAAGCACACCGCCGCCCCCGCCACCATGGCCAAAAGCAGACCGCTCACCGAGGCATACTCCTCCAGCATTTTCTGCTCCTCCCCGCACCCCAGCAGTTCCGCCGCGGCCCCTCCCACCAGCAAAACCGCCCGGTGCAGGAAAAGGGTGAGCAGGGGAACGGCCAACGGAAGAAGAGTCAGCAGGATCCCCAGCAGCCCCACGGTATCCCGCAGGTAGCTCAGCCCCGCCGCCACGGTGCGCACCGAGTCGCCGATCACCCCGCCGATGACGGGCAATGCATTGCCCACCGCAAATTTCACCGTCCGCGCCGAAATGCTGTCCGTTCCTGCGGCAAGCAGGGTCTGCGCACCGAACACCGCGGCGAACACCGTCCCAAACAGAGCAAGAGAAAAGGTGAGCACACGCCGCAGGCAGGCAAACAGGCTGCGAATCCGCCCTCGCTCCGGGAGCCAAACCACCGCCGCCAAACCGCACAGTGCCGCGGCAAGGGGAAGAAAAAACTCCGCCGTGAGATTTTCAGCCAGATTGAGAAACAACAGAAGTCCCCCGCCTGTGGCCGCGGCGGAAGCGGTATTCCCTCCTGCCGCCAACAGGGCGGCCAGCACAGGCAGCATGGCATTGGCCACCCCCTGCAGGCAAGCCAGCGCCCCCCGTACCAGATTCAGCTGGGCAAGCTGTCCGCTGCAGAGCACCAGGGCAACCCCCACGCGGCCGCAAAACAGGGCACTGTCCCCCAGTTTTCCGCCGCCGAAGGCCGAACAAATTCCGCGAAAAAGCGCAGAAAACAACAGACAAAGAAGAACCTCCCCCAGCGTTTTCACCGCCGAAGGAAAAACATCCCGCAAAGCCTCCCCGGCGGCCTTCAGCAAAGCAGGCAGACTGCTCATCTCGGCCACCGCAGTCCCGTCGGGGATGCCCCCCTCCTCCGCCCACACCGCCGGGGAAAGCCACGTCCGGGCTTCCTCGGGGAGGGCGGTGCGGAACTCCTCCATCACCGCCGACAAATCGGGCAGTTCTGCGCCTGCCGTCGAGAGAGTCAGCCCAACGATCCACATCAGCGCCGCCAACAGCGCCAGCAAAGTTGATGTGAGTAATATCGGAAGCGTCGGACAGATCGTCGCTGGCAAACCAGGTGACGAACTTCTGGTTCAGGGTGTCGTTGT
>JAFTUB010000235.1 GCA_017466495.1 Clostridia bacterium | reverse complement strand
GGGGCCGACCAGCATAGCCACCTTGGCAACCTTGGGCAGATTGCCTGCGGCCTTGGGCGCGGAGGTGTTCATGGAACCCAGCACGGAGCGGACAATGGCTTCAATCTGATTAGCGGAAATATCCATTGTTTTTGTTTCCTTTCTGTAGGATAGGATTAAATGATTCTGAAGTGATCGGCCATCACGCAGCGGCGGAGTCTGGTGAAGGACTTAGCCGAGGTGATACCCTCGCCCGTGGGGCCTGCGATGGTGAAGGTGGTGTGACCCTCGCCGCCAAAGCCGATGCCCGCGTAGGAGGGCGCGTTCTTGACGAAGATGGTGGTCTCCACTTCCTTGGCGAAGCGGGAGAGGTTGTCGATGTTCTTGGAGTGCATATGAGCGGTGTGACGGTTGCCGTGCTCGGCCTTGCAGGCCAGGGTAATGGCCTCGTCAATGTCCTTGACACGGACGATACCCAGAATGGGCATCATCAGCTCCTCCTGCACGAAGAGATGCTCGAAGGGGACCTCGGCGATGGCACAGCGGATCTCGGGACCCACGTTGATGCCGATCTTGGCGAGAATGACGCGGGCGTCACGGCCCACGCAGTCGCGGTTGACCGCGTAGGAGACCTTGCCGGTCTTCTCGTTGACCTTCTTGTTCAGCACCACCTCAGCCAGCTTGTCAGCCTGCTCGCGGGTGAGGAGGAGACAGCCGTTCTTCTGCATACCGGCGATGAGACGGTCGGCCACGTTGTTGAAGACGAAGACCTCCTTCTCGGCGATGCAGGGAAGGTTGTTGTCGAAGGTACAGCCGTCGATGATGTCCTTGGCGGCCTTCTCAATGTCGGCGGTGTCGTCCACGATGACGGGGGGGTTACCCGCGCCGGCACCGATGGCCTTCTTACCGGAGGCCAGAACGGCCTTGACCACGCCGGGGCCGCCGGTGCAGACCAGCAGGCGGATGGCGGGGTGCTTGTACATGACGTCCGCGGTATCCAGGGTGGGCTTGGCCACCGAGGCGACCAGGACCTCGGGACCGCCGACGGCGTGGACGGCGCGGTTGACCAGGTCAACTGCGTAGTTGGAGGTAGCGATGGCGCCGGGGTGAGGATTGAATACCACACCGTTGCCGGCGGCGATCATGCCCATGCTGTTGCAGATGACGGTCTCGGAGGGGTTGGTGGAGGGGGTGATGGCGCCCACCACACCGAAGGGAGCGCGCTCGGTGAGGGTCAGACCGTAGTCGCCGGTCTTGGCCTCGGCCACGATATCCTCGGTGCCGGGGGTCTTGTCGGCCACCAGCATGTGCTTGGCGGTCTTGTGGTCCACGCGGCCCATCTTGGTCTCGGCGACACCGAGAGCGGCCATGGTGCCGGCCTCGGCGCGGCAGTAGTTACGGATGGAGGTGATGAACTTCTCGCGGTCAGCGACGCTGGTGGCGCGGATGGCCTTGTAGCCTGCCTCGGCGGCGGCGATGGCCTCCTCCATGGTGGCGTAGACGCCGATCAGCTTGCGACCGTTATACTGGGTGGAGCTCCAGTTTTCAGTAGCGGGAGCAGGGGAACCGGAGCGGATCTCGGAGACGACCTTCGCGACCAGCTCGGCAACCTGCGCCTCAGTCCAGTTGATTGCCATGTCGGTTCTTCCTTTCTGTGTAAGTGTTGGTTCCGACTACGGGAATTACTTACCCAGAGCGGCCAGAACTTTGCGGGTGATCTCAGCGACCAGAGCGTCCTCGGAATTACCGTGGTTGTGGCCGCAGTCGCACTTGCCGGCGTTGTCCTTGCACTTGCACTTGTCGGTACCCTTGTTGGGGCAGGACTTACAGCCGGGATGCTTACCGGGCAGACCCATCTTCTTACGCAGCTCCATGAGTCTCTCCAGCTCGTGGCAGGAGATCTCGTCGATGCGGCTGTTGGCGCCGGCACCGATCTGGCGGGCGTACAGGTTGATCTTGGCGTTGAACTCCACCTCTTCCATGGTGAAGCAAGCGCGGAGCAGGGTGTTACCGACGGTCAGAGCGCCGTGGTTCTTCAGCAGGAAAGCGTCGTGCTTCTGGATGTAGGGCATCAGGGACTCGGGGATCTCCATGGTGGAGGGCATACCGTAGTCGCAGGTAGGAACGTTACCGATGGTCAGAATAGCCTCGGGCAGGATGTACTGGTCCAGCTCAACACCGGCCACGGTGAAGGCGGTAGCCACGGGAGGATGAGCGTGAACGACGGCGTTGGCGTCGGGACGCTCCTGATACACTCTCATGTGCATCTTGATCTCGGAGGAGGGGTTGAGCTTACCGTCGATCTTGTTGCCCTGACCGTCGATCTTGATGATCATGTCGGGGGTCATGAAGCCCTTGGAGACGCCGGTAGGAGTGCAGTAGAACTCGTTGGGGCCAACCTTGACGGAGATGTTACCGTCGTTAGCGGCAACGAAGCCGTGGTCGTAGATGCGCTTACCGATGTCGCAAATTTCCTTCTTGATTTCGAACGGAGACTGTGCCATAGTTTTGTTTTCCTTTCGCGTATAAAAATTTTTTAAAAACTTATCTTTACCTCCCGCGCTCGGGAGATCGGGTACTTGTGGGGGAGGCCGCCGCGGGGAATTGTCACGCCGCGGTCAGCCTTGAGTGTCACCTTACAGAGCCTTGGCCAGAGCCTCGGTGTCGCAGGCGATCATGTACTCCTCGTCGGTGGGGATGACCAGGACCTTGACCTTGGAGTCGGGCTTGGAGATCTCCACAATACCGTCGTGGGGAGCGGTCATGTTCTTCTCGGCGTCGAAGTCGATACCGAAGAAGGACAGGTTACCGGCGATCAGCTCACGGGTGCGGCGGTCGTTCTCGCCAACGCCTGCGGTGAAGACCAGAACGTCCAGACCGTTCATCTCGGCGGTGTAGGTACCGATGAGCTTGACAGCGCCGCGAGCCATGAGCTCCATGGCCAGCTTGGCGCGCTCGTTGCCGGCATCGGCGGCGGCCCAGACCTCACGGCCGTCGTTGGAGACGCCGGAAACGCCCAGCAGACCCGACTTCTTGTTCATGGCGTTGTCCATCTCGTCGGGGGTCATGCCGCTCTGCTTCATGACGTAGGTCACGAGGGAGGGGTCAATGGCACCGCAACGGGTACCCATGGGCAGACCGTCCTGGGGAGTGAAGCCCATGGAGGTGTCCACGGCGATGCCGCCGTCGATGGCGGTGACAGAGGAGCCCGAGCCGATGTGGCAGGTGATGATCTTCAGATCCTTGGCGTCCTTGCCCAGGTACTCGGCGGCCTTGGCGCCGACGTAGCGGTGGGAGGTACCGTGGAAGCCGTACTTGCGGATGCCGTACTTCTCGTACCACTCGTAGGGCAGGGCGTACATGTAAGCCTTGGGCTCCAGAGTGGAGTAGAAGGAGGTGTCGAACACGCCGATGTGGGGCTTGTCAGCCAGGACGGCGCGGCAGGCGTACACGCCCTTGATGGCGGGCGGGCCGTGGAGGGGGTTGATGGGAACGATGGACTCCAGATACTCCATCTCGGCCTCGGTGAGGACCTGGGAGGACTGGAACTTGCCGCCGTGTGCGAAGCGGTGGCCGACGGCACCGATCTCGTCCACGCTCTGGATGACGCCCCATTCGGCGTCGGTGAGGAGCTTGAGGACCAGCTCGATGGCCTCGTTGTGGCTGGGCATGGGATAATCTTCCTCGTAGGTGGGCTTGCCGGGACGCTTGTGTGTGATGATGCCGGACAGGCCGATCTTTTCACAGAGACCCTTTGCCAGCACCTTGCGCTCATCCATATCGAAAAGCTGATACTTCAGGGACGAGCTACCGGCATTGACAACCAGTATTTTCATGATGACGTGTTCTCCTTTTTGCGGAATTTGATAGAAGACAAATCTATTCACCATGTATTATATCAAAATGACGAAGATTTTTCAATAGTTTTGCGGAAATTTCTTGTTTCAAAACTAAACAAACTTTTGAACACCCGTTTTTGCAGATTTGCCCCTGTTTTTGGGACTGATAAAAAATTATCAATAATTCTGTCAAAAAAATAACGAAAAACCGCTGAAATTGTGAAAAGATCAGCGGTTTTTTATCATTATATATGGGGCTATATTTGTCATACCCTTGTCATACCCCCGGACGAGGGGGGACACGAGGGGACAAAGGAAGGGGTTTTAGGGGGGAATTGGGAGTTGTGCAATTTGACGAAAGGGTGTTGAGGGAATTTTAAATAATGAAAGAAATTTTTGGACAAAAAGTTGAGGAAGGGAAGAAAGGGACCGAAAAACGGACTTGCTTTGGAGGTGCAGTGAAAAATGGATGTCCATTATTTTTCCGAGTTTGGATCAAACTCAAAATTCTTGCGCGGGTATATATACGCAATATCGTGGTACTTTTGCAATGAAACAAAATAGAATTCGTCACCCTTGAGGGAGATGTTCTCGAGTCCCTTGGAGTTGATATAGTATTCCTTGCTCCATTCATAATGTTTTGCGCAACGTGGCACTCTCCAAGAAGCACCGCCGTTGAAATAATACCGTGTGATCGTCTTTGTGACGTCGGACCTTTTCCCCACGCTGTGCGGCTCATAGATCACCTCGTTTGCGGTGTGGCTGAAGATTTCTGTTGAAATAGAAATTTCGTCGTGCTCAATCGCGGATACAATCGCCCTTTTTTCCTTTTGGTACTCCTGGTATTCCATG
>JAFTUB010000234.1 GCA_017466495.1 Clostridia bacterium | reverse complement strand
GTCTCCGTCCTGCAGATCCTCAAGATAAGAGACGCCGCCGCCCCAGGAAAGCTTGACCCCAAGACGGTATTTTCCGTCCGAGATATAGACCACATCTTCTCCCGGCAGGGATTCGGAGCTCACCGTAAAATCGGACAGGGTAAAGCGCACCGTCTGCTTCTGCAGGGGTGTCAGGGTCAGGGCAGAGACGGTTCTGCCGGTTTTTCCCTTCACCGCGCCGTCGCAGAAGGAACGGAAGGTCGCTTTCTCCCCCGGCTCGAGGAAGAATTCCTCGGTATGGGTCACACCGCTTTGAATGTAGGTGATCTCGCCCCGCAGATAGGCGCTGCAGGTGTAGTGCAGGGTGTAAACATTGAATGTCGTGGCAATCGGGGTATCGAAGTGGTAAGTGAGTGTTTCCTTGAAGGTACAGCGGTTGTCCTCCCGAATTTCACCGCCCTCGACACGGTAGCTGTACCCCGACCGGGTCTTGTTCTGCTCGATGATGTAGGTGGGCTCACCCCGAAGCACAAAATCCCGGGGCAGAGACACCGCGGAATCCGCCGGGGTCTGCAGCTGTGTGATATCCTCGATGCCCATGGCTTCCCGGAAGAAGGCGGCGAAGGCCTTTTCATAGCCTTCCTCATCATCGGCATAGATCAGCAGACGGCTTCCCGCAACCTGCAGCAGATACCCATCGGTGACGATGCCCTCCACGTCGGCGTCAAACAGCCCGTCGCGGTCGGTGGAACCGATGACGATCTCACAGGCATCCTCCGCCGCGGGGAGCAGGGCATCTGCCTTGTATTCCAGGGTAATCCCGGTGGCGGCGGCGAAATAGCCGCGGAATTGATCGGCCATATCATAGCCCTCGGCACCCATGGCCGACACCAGCACATAGTGGGTCTGTCCGTTCTCCACAAAATGGATGGCCGGGGTAGGGGGCGGCGTGTTTTCCTCCTCTGCCGGGCGGTCATTGCAGCCCATGGGCATCAGCCCCACCAGCAAAAGCAATGCGGCTGCGGCTGTCCTGAACATGGCTTTGGTGTACAGATTGAGTTTCATCTTTCCTCCACGGACACTGGGATTTTGTTTTTTCTGGCGCGGACGGCCGCCATCAGTTCGGGGGTGTAGATACAGCAAAGATAGACAGCGATGATGGGAATGCACAGGAACATATACCAATAGGGCACGGGCAGGATGTCGTAAAACAGCTGCAGAAGAGGATTTTCGGGGGTGAGGGAGAACATATAGTTGACCCGCAGCGGCCCGCCCAGGGGATTGATGAGGTCATTGGCTACGGAATAGGCGTTGACCGCCAGGTTGACGAAATGCGCCGCGGTATAGGCCAGAACGGTAATGCCCAGGGTGGGGAGAATGCACTTGGCATCCTTCTTCACCCGGCCCAGAAGAAACATGAGGACCACCACGCCGAACTCAAAGACGTGAGGAAAATAGTAGAAGAAAAAAGCGGGACTGAGCAGAAGGAATTCCGCCTGGGCGGTATTCATCACCAGGGCGGCAAGGGCTCCCAGCCCCCACAGCAGAAGCAGATTATTGAGTATCCGGCTCCCGGTGAGCACGGCAAAGGGCAGGATCATGGCCGTGAGGGAGCAGAGGTGGAAGGGGAGATACTCCAGGGGGGAGCCCCAGGCCACCAGATTGAACACCATGGCGCAAACGCCGGAGAAGGAGAGGATACCCAGCACCCAAGTCTGGGTCTTTGCACCGCAGCGGCGAAGCCAAAAATACAGCCCGGCGATGATCCCTGCCGCAAGGGCGAGGGAGATCAGATGCACCGCACCAAATGAACCCCAAACCATAGCCGTTCCTCCGTGATCGTTGTACTGTTGCGGGTTTGGGGTCATTATACCACAAAATCTGCGCTTTTACAATAGCTATCGGCAAATCAGCCCATGAACGCCACCGGCTCAAGGGTACGGATCAGCCGCTGAAGCCGCTCATCCTGCTGCCAGGGTGCGAATTTTTCCCCCCGCAGCTTTTTGAGCAGGAGACCCGACTGATTTTCGGTGTGGTCCTTCACTGCGTCGATGGCGGACATTTTGACGCGATTCACCATGAAGGCGGTGAACATCCCATCCTTGGGGGTGTCGAATTTCACGGCGTGCTCGGCCGCCTGCGCCAGGCCGGCGAACATCTCCTCCTCCCGGCCGAGTTTCAGGTACTGCATCGCCATGCGCGTATACCACTCGGAAAAACGGCAATGGTAGAAACCGCAGTTCCCGTCGGGATAGAGCAGCCGGAAGCAATCCAGGACAAATTGGCAGGCGCGGATCGAATCCTCGGGGGAGTATTTTCCCTTCCACATCATGATGCTGGTGTTGTGCCCGATCATCTCCACCAAGGACTGGATATTGCTCTGACAGTATTTCACCGCCTCCTCCCCCTCAAGGAAACAGGGCATCATTTCATTCCGCGTCACCGCATAGATATCCGCCATATTGGCGTATTTTATCGCCGACTCGGCATCCCCCAGGGCGTAATAATGGGTGAAGCTCAGGCATTGAATCGCCCCGCCCCGGAGCCCGGAATCGGTAGATTCCGCCAGGATCCGCTCGCCGTATTCGATGATCTCCTCGGCGTTCCCCTTTCGATCCTCGGCGCTCAGGGCGTACATCAGGTCATAGAGCACCGAGAGCTCGTTGGGAAATTCCTGTTTTGCCTCCCGCCAAAGCGCCACGCGCTCCGCATTCTTGCCGGCACGGAAGAGCTCGCTGTTCCGGTCGCGGTATGCCTTCAGCTTTTTCTCTTTCTCGATGGCGCCCACGCCCAGCAGATCGTCAATGGTGACGTTGTAGTAGGACGCGATGGCCGGCAGCAGGGTGATGTCGGGATAGCCCTCTCCCCGCTCCCACTTGGACACCGCCTGCATGGTGATGCCCAAATGCTCCGCCAGCGCCTCCTGGGTGTTGCCCTTCTCCCGACGCAGCTTTTTCAGTTGTTCATTGAGACAGATATTCATTTCGTTCCTCCAAAACAAAGTAACAAGCGCTTGTTCTGTCTATATTATAGCAGGATGCCAGGGGGATTACAATAACCGCGGTGTTGATATTCGGTTGATTTTTTCAACAGGAAGTTGTGCGCAGCGGAGCAAGAAAAAGAGGTGTCGCGCTTACGCGCGACACCTCTTTTCCGTGGGATCAAACCCATCAGAATTCCTTCTTGAGCTCGTTGCCGGCTGCATCCTTGCTCAGCGAACCGGTCAGCAGGCGGACAAAGTCGATCAGCGCCCAGATGGAGCCGCCGACACCGGTGCAGCAGGTGAGAATGATCTTGATCACACCGTACTTGGTATAGCCCAGATAAAAATCGTGGATACCGATGCCGCCCAGAAAAAAGGCCAGCAGCACAGCCACCAGCTTGGACTTCTGCTCAGCACCCTGTGCAGCAGCCTGGGGTGCAGCTGCAGCGCCGCAGTTCACGCAGATCATCGCACCGGGATTGAGTTCTTTGCCGCAGTTGGCGCAGAACTTGTCGCCGGTTCCTTTTCCAAATCCGCAGGTCATGCACGCCACGGCGTTTTCGTTAAGTTCTGCTCCGCAATTCTTGCAATACATTCTTGTGTCCTCCTAAAAAAATAAAATTAGTTTGATTATCCATTGTATGATCGCAATGCCGGCAATTCCCGCCAGGATATACTTGTGCGCCCTGTGCTTCCAATCAAAGATAATGTAGAGAAACACATAGGGCATGCAAAAGATCACCGCATTATGTCCCGCCGCGCCGAGCAGATCCAGCCGAAGCAGGCACAGCAGCGCCCGTGTCATGCCGCAGCCCGGGCAGGGGATGCCGAAAAAATACCGAAATACGCAGGGGATGCCAAAGCGGTGCATCAGCAGGTAGGCCGCCGCGAAATATGCGGCCAATCCCAGCAGAAGCAATCCCCGCCGACGCCAAACCGAGGTCTGCCTGTGCAGATCAGCCCCTGGCATTATAGTCAGCGCACATCCGGTTCGTGGCCTTGAACAGCTTGTGGTAGTATACGAAGGGACCGATAATGATCAGCGCCCCCAGGACATTCCACAGCCAGAAATCGGCGGCGGAAAAGCTGTAGTCCACCTGCCGTCTTCTCAGCTCTTTTCCGATCCGGTTGGAAACTCTGTGGTACCACACGATCCCGGCGATACCCAGCGTAAGCGGGGCGACCAGGAAATACAGCAGGCAGAAATGCATGGTCTTTTTACCGTCATAACGGCTGGCGACGAGATTCACACTCTCCCCCACCGAAGACATCACCACCAGGCCGTAGATCCCCAGGGTGAGGATCGATAAAACGATGTACTTGAAGAGACCCTTATTGGTTTTCAGCTTTCCGGCCGGAGCAGCCGGACCGGGCATCGCACCGCCGCACTTCACACAAACCGCAGCGTTCTCGTGCATCTCAGCACCGCATGAACTGCAATATTTCATAAAAATCTCCTTTCTTCGGCAGAGAAATCCGTCGTATTCCCTCTTGTTATAGCATACATTTGTACCGATGACAAGCATTATGTGAAATTTTTCGGAACATTCAAGGGCTCCCGACAGGGCTGTTCCCCGTGTACAAAGGTTTTCCGCCCCCGAATCGCCCTGCCTCGGTATGCAATTTCCCTGTTTCCGTTTTTTGAAACAACATCCGACTGCCATCCCCTTCAAACGCCCCTCATATTGGATATGCTTCTCTTCGGGGGAATATTCAATGGCATAGCCTCTCCGGCATCCCGCCGCCGCGGCGGGATTTTCATCGCGCAAAAAGCAGACCGCACACAGTGCGGTCTGCATAACGTATTATTTCAAAATGGACTCCAGGCCGCTGGTGCCATAGGTATAGGGAAGCGGGAGTACAACCTGGCGGTCGCCTGCCATGAAAATTTCCTTGGTAGTAGGCAGATTCATCCAGGCAGTATTGCGGGGCAGCACACCGTAAGAGTTTATGGCACGGGCAATGGCGGGCCAAAGGGCAACCGGCGCGGCAGCGCTGGAATAGACCCGGGTCAGATTGGAAAACGGAGCGTTTTCGCTGGGACCGGTTTGGCCGCCGTGGTGGGCGATCTGGACAAAGTCGCTCTTGAGATAGTCGCCGCAGATGGAGTAGAGAACGCCGGCCGCCTCGTTGGATGCGTCACCCAGGACAAGGAAGCGCTGGCCCCCCAGGTCAAGGTGGACAACCAGGGAAGTGGTGTTGAAATAGGAAAGCGAGCCGGGGACAAAGCTGTCGATGGTGTAAAGCACCTCAACCCTTGCGTCGGCAAAATAGTATTCCTGACCCACGTGTGCCTGGATTACGTTTACGCCCTTGAAATTTTTGGCGGCGTTAAGCGTTCTTTGCATGGCTGTTGTACCCTCGGTTACCAGGTCAGCTGTCGGGAGGTTGGAAATAAAATACTTCAGCTTGACCTGGGAAGCATAGTTCTGACTGAAGTTATAGAAAGCACCGTCATGGTCGCCGTGGGCGTGGCTGATGATCCAGGCAGAAATGACAATATTGTTCTTGTCAGGGGCGTGTTCACGCAGGAAGGTATAGATCTGCCTGGCATCGCGGTCGCGGTTAAAGCCGCCGTCATGGATAATGAAGCTTCCGTCGGAGAGCTGCCAGATCATGCACTGGCCGTTCCCCTGCACCTCACCGTTGACCGAATAGGCCAGGCCGAGCATGGCAAACTTGGGATCTGTGACCGCGGTATAGGTGTTGTCCGCTTCGCGAGGGGGCAGGGCGGACATGGGCTCGATGATCAATCGTGCCTGGGCGTTGAAATCGTAGTAGCTCAGATTGAGAATATATTTGTCATTGATATAGGTGACGAACTTATTCTTGTTGATTTCATTTTCGGCATACAGGGTATAGCCGTTTTGCTCCACAGTATTCAGATAGGCCGCAAACGCATCTGCTGATGTGTGATCAAAGATCAAGAGATAATTCTTGTTGCTCATGGTGATCACCGAATGAAAGCTTCCGTCGGTATAGGCGGGCAGATCATTGATACTTTCCACAACTGTGCCGGTGATATGAATGTCGGCGGGCAGGACAAGATTGCCGTCGGAAGCGCTCTTCTTTGCCATACGAAGCAGCTCGTAAATGGCCTCATCCACACCGTCTGCCGTCCAGGCGTTGACTACCAGCTTATTGCCAATGCGGGTAAGGATATAGTCGCCGTAATCGAGCCCCTTGAGCGCCTCGGCCGATTCGCGGTAACCGGTATGCCCCACCAGAATTTCCGTTTTATCGGAGTTGTACTCGCTGCCGGGCTTGAGAAAATCGGTGTTGATACGCGGGGTAATCCCGACATATTTGGCGATCGTTCTCGCCATAAAGACGGTGGCATCGACGATCGCCTTGTCTGCAGCAGCCGGTCGTACGATGGGACAGGCGGAAGTCCCGTTCTTGACAATCTCTATACCGGGCTCGGGAGGTTCCGTTTGGGAAAATTCAGTAGTCGCAGGCGCAGCGGTAGTCGCAGGCGCGGCAGTGGTCGCAGGCGCGGCAGTGGTCGCAGGCGCGGCAGTGGTCGCAGG
>JAFTUB010000233.1 GCA_017466495.1 Clostridia bacterium | reverse complement strand
TCCACCGCAGGCTCCGGCACCAACACCGGCTGGAATCGACGCTCCAGCGCCGCATCCTTCTCGATGTGCCGACGGTATTCGGTGATGGTGGTAGCGCCGATCAGCTGCATTTCTCCCCGGGCGAGTGCCGGCTTGATGATGTTGGCAGCATCAATTGCCCCCTCTGCGCCCCCCGCACCGATAATGGTATGGATCTCATCCACAAACAGAATAATGCGGGGATTGCGGGCTACTTCTTCCATCACGTTTTTCAGACGTTCTTCAAACTCACCCCGATATTTTGCCCCCGCCACCATGGCGGGAATGTCCAGGGTGATAATCAGCTTGTCGCGAAGCTGTTCGGGGACGTTCCCGTCTGCGATCTGTTGTGCCAGGCCCTCAATGACGGCGGTCTTGCCCACGCCCGGCTCACCGATCAGGCAGGGATTGTTCTTTGTCCTCCGGGAAAGGGTTTGAATGACTCGCTCGGTTTCGTTCTTGCGTCCAATGACAGGGTCAAGCCGTCCTTCCCGCGCCAACGCGGTGAGATCCCGTCCGAAATTGCGCAGGGAAGGGGCGGCGGCCAGCTCTGCACTGCGTTTGCCTCCCTTTTTCTCGTTCTCTGCGGGCTTCTCTGCTGTGGTAGCAGGGAGTCTGGTGTGGAAAAAGCTGCGGATCTCCCCCTGCAGTTCCTGCACATTTACCCGAAGCAGAGTGAGAATACGCAGGGCAGCAGAATCCCGCTCGGTGAGAATGGCCAGCAAAAGGTGCTCGGTCCCGATATAACCGACACCGCTTTGCTGTGCCTCGGCGGCCGCTGATTCAATAATCTTTTTCGTGCGGGGAGTCATGTCGGCGGGAGTGATTCGCGTGGGGGAGCCCAGCCCTGACGCATCCTCAATGGCGGTGCGAAGCTGCTCCGCGGCGATTCCGCGGGCCTGCATCAGCTTTGCCGAAACCGACTCCGGCTCAAGGGCCAGGGCAAGCAGAAGATGCTCACTTCCAATGTAGGTGTGCCCCATCTCGCGGGCGGCGGTCAACGCTCCCTCCAGGGCATGCTCGGCTTTCTGGGTAAAACGGTTTTTCATTTTGATTCCTCTTTTCTTTTGCCGTTGGTCTTTTCTCTATTTTAACGCAAACTGAGGAAAAAATGTGTCGCAGATGCACGATGAGCGAAAAACGCGTTATTGGTTCTGCGGGATGATTCGGTTGTATTCCCGCGCGAGGATATCCCAGGTCGCCCGATCCACCTGCCCGTTTCCGGGAAGGCCGTTCTTTCGCTGAAAAATCCGTACGGCGTTTTCGGTTCGGTTGTCGTACCGTATGCCATCGGGCAGCTCGCCCAAGTCATCATGGATGAGGAGCATGGTGCGGAGCATATGGTGCAGGATGCCCACAAGCTCGCTCTCTTCACCGGTAGAAATATGGTAGTCTTCGGTATGGGGAAAAGGGAAAATCGCCTCAGGACGGCTGTGCGCGGCTTGTGCGCGCAGATAATCCCCATAAAGACTCTCCCATGTTTCCCGGTCAGCCTGCCCTGTGACGGGAAGTCGGCTGATTTCCTGGTAAGCCTCCAGCGCACGGCGGGTTTCGTCATTGAAAATACCGTTTACCGCAGCGAAGGGAATGCGCGGATCAAAGAAGGCAAGCTGCTGCAGAAAGGTTTGCAGCTGTGTCACAGCCGCCGCGGTTTGTTCGGGGGAAATATTGGCGTTTTCCGGCATAAATGTGCCCTCCTTTACTGTACGGTGAAGCCCGGGAACTGACCTTCTCTGAGCTGGTTGCCGCGGACAATGTCTTCATATATGCTTGTGACTGCGCTCCAGGTGGAAGCTGCTACACGGCCGCTGGGGGGAAGTCCAAACTGACGCTGAAATGCCGTCACCGCTTCTTCGGTCATGGCCCCGAAGAGCCCGGTGACATTAACTGTGGGAATTTCGGGGTATACCTCGGCGATGACGTTGAGATACTCCTGCAGGAGCCGTACACGGTCGGATTCGGCCCCCACCACCAGGGGGATACCGTCATAGGGCTCGGTGATCCGCTCGGTCTCGCCGGGGGGCAGGACATCCAGAATCCCCCGATAGGCAAAATACAGGGTGCGCCAGGTTTCTACCCCCACGATACCGTCGGGTGTGAGCCCATAATATGCCTGTGCGGCCCTCACCGCCGATGCGGTGGATGGACCGAAGACACCGTCAATGGATACGGGTGGAATCTCGTTGATGAACTGTGCCAGGTAGGACAGATAGTACTGCAGCTCCCGCACGCCAATACCGGTGTCCCCTTCCTGCAGAACCGAGGGAAACTGCCCCGTTACCTCGTCAGGGGAGATCCCCTCCGAGTTCAGATCGTTGAGCCGCTTGATCCCGTTGTAGATGGATTGGATGCGGTACCAGGTCGCCCGTCCGATGATGCCGTCGGGGGTGAGGTTGAAGATTTCCTGAAACCGACGGACAGCCGCCTCGGTGTCATAACTGAAGAAGCCGTTGGTGTCGGCAATCTTGGGGATGGAGGGATAGTTGCGGGAGATGCGGTTGAGGCGGATCTGAATGGTGCGCACGTCGTCCCCGGTACTGCCCAGGCGGAGGGGGTAAGGAGGGAGACTTTCGGTGATCCCCTGTACAGGGGCATCATTCACAATGTCCAGGTTGTCGCCATAGTAGTAGGTTAGGATTTGATAGGGGGTGTAGCCGCGATTGGCCAAATCCACCGATCCCCATTGGGAAAGGCCGCCGGGACAGGTGACGGTGGTCCCGCTGCAGTATTGCGCGAACAGCGGTTCCACATTGCCGGGACGGCGAAGATAATCGTTGAAGATTTCGTCCACAATCTGACTGATGTTCTCGAAAATATCCCGTCCGTTGACGAAGGATTGATCGATGGCGGTGGAGTTGGTGATGTCGAAATCATAGCCGCGGGAGCGGTAATACTCGGTGTAGATGCGGTTGAGCGCATAGGAAATTTGGGCATAGATATTGGCACGCAGCGCGTTTTCCGGCCATGTGGGGTAGATCTCACTGGAGGCAACATTTTTGATGTAATCGGGGAAGGAAACGGTGACATTGGGCACTGCTGCATCCGGAGGCCCCAAATGCACGGTCACGGTCTCGGGGATGTAAGGAAACTCGGGCATAACGGCTCCTTTCGGTTAGAGCTGGTTGTTTTCTGTCTCGAAGAAAAGTGTGCTGCCGGGGGAAAGGTTATCCTCCCGGCCGTTTTGGCTGAGGGGGATCAGCTCAATGGGCTGAAGCGCGGTGATTCGGTCAAAAATAGGGACATTCTGATAAAGATTGGTGGAATATCCCTCGGCGGAAACCTCGATGTTATAGGTGGAATAGGGAATCGCAGTTCCGGGGGCGCCGCTGAGGGAGGCGGGGGGCGCGGGAAGGGGGATCCGATCGGTGAGGCCGTCCTGAGTGGTGGTGCGGGAAATGAGCGTTCCGGATTGCTCCGGCGTGTTGCCGCGGATGCTGACTGCGGCGTTTGCTACGGGGAGCGCACCGCTCGCCGTGGAAGCGCGGACAATGAGATAACCCATGCCGCCGGTGCTTTCATTCTGCATATTGCATACCTCCTTTGTTCTTCTTCCATCAGCCTATGTATTCAGCCGCAAAACGTGAAAAAAGAGTGCCGCGCAATAATGCGCAGCACTCTTTTAAGAATGAATTC
>JAFTUB010000232.1 GCA_017466495.1 Clostridia bacterium | reverse complement strand
TCATCGTTGATCTCAATGTTAAAGCGCTCCTCACAGAGCATGACCAGGTCGGCCAGCTCGATGGAGTTGATGCCGAGATCCTTGGTCAACTCGGCCTCCATGGTGATATCTTCTGCTTCGATCTGCATTTCGTCCATGAGCAAAGTTTTGATCTGTTCAAACATGATTTGTCCTCTTTCTCCGGCGGCGGTAATTTAATGAGTGGATGCGCCCCGGAAGCATCCGTGATGTGTTCTGCCGGGGGGCAGAATTATTTAACCTTGAAACGCTGAATCTTGCGGGAGGTGTTGCGCTCGAACTTTTCCTCACGCAGCTCGATCTCGCGGATCTGCTTGAAGGAGGGGAGCTTTTTGTTGATCTCGTTCACTTCAGCCTTGATCTGTGCGTAGATCTCTTCCTTACTCTTCTCACCGAAGTATTCGGCGTTGGGGACGATGAGCGCGGTGATGGTCAGGTCCTTGTTCTCGTTCTCGCGGGCGAGTACCACAACTTCTTCAACAGACTCCAGGTGCATCAGATATTCTTCCAGCTCTTCGGGGAAGACATTCTTGCCGTTGGAAAGAATAATGACATTTTTCTTGCGGCCGGTGATGTAGATGTAGCCGTCCTTGTCCATATAACCGATGTCACCGGTGCGGAACCAACCGTCTTCGGTGAAGGCCTCGGCGGTGGCTTCGGGATTGCGGTAGTAGCCCATCATCACGTTGTCGCCCTTGACCAGGATCTCACCGGTTTCCTCTTCCTCGGTCTTGTCGATCTTGACCTGACAGCCGCGGACGGGAGTACCTACCGAATGGAAACGGATTTTGCCGGGGGAGTTAACCGCTACCAGGGGAGCGCACTCGGTGATGCCATAGCCCTCGAGAACGGTGACGCCGAAGGCATAGAAGTCCTTGATCAGCTGAGGCGAGAGGGGAGCGCCGCCGCAGACGATGCTCTTCAGCTCGCCGCCGAAGGCCTCGAGAACCTGGCTGAAGATCTGACGGCGGCGGTCAATGCCAAGCGCCAGCAGCGCGCTGCTGATCTTCATACCGGTGCGGAGCCGCTTCTCCATGCCGTTTTTGCGCACGGTGTCCCAAATCTTTCTGTGCATGGTTTCCACATACAGGGGAACCAGTGCCAGTGCGTTGGGGGCACCTTCCTTGAAGTTGCGCATGACGTGCTTGAGGGAGTCATTGATGAGCACATGGCCGCCGATGTTGATCATGGCCAGGTGCCCGCAGGTCATTTCGTAGGAATGGTGCGGGGGAAGAACCGAAACAAAGTAGTTGTTGTCATCGTAGGACATGGAAAGGCAGGATGCGTTGGTAGCGGCAGTCAGGTTCTTGTGGGAGAGCATAACGCCCTTGCTGGTGCCGGTGGTGCCCGACGTGAAGAGCAGGGCAGCCATCTTTTCCATCTCAATCTCGTAGTCGAGGTAGGTGGTGACCCCGTCAGCCAGCGCCTGCTTGCCTTCCTCCAGCAAAGCGGGGAAGGTGAGGGTCTTGTCGGTGATGACGGTTTCGGTCTCCGGGTGGATCGGAATAAAGGCCTTAACCCGGGGAAGCTGGTCTGCACAGGCGGCAATTTTGCCGTTCAGAGCAGCGGTGTAAACCACAGCCTCTACCTCAGCCAGCTCAAGGAACGCTACGATCTGCTCGATAGCCAGCTCCTTGTCGATGGGGACGATATAGCCGCCGCCGTTGACGGTGGCAAAGTAAGTACAGATGTAATGGGGATGCGTGTCGCCCATGACCGCGATGGGGCGGCCCATGAGGCCGTGCTGTGCCAGGGCGGTGCCGAAGGCATTCATTTCTTCCCAAAGCTGCTTATATGAGTATTCAACGAAGCTGTCGCCAACTTTGTACTTGTACAGGTACTGATCGCCAAACTTTTCTGCACTGGACTGCACCAGGTGACGCAGGTCAGTAATGATTTTCGGCGGTTTGGCACCTTTGAGATTGTTGATCATCTTCAATGTGTAATAACCCCTCCTTCACGGCAATTGCCGCAATACACGATTATCTCTATTATATAAAAAAATCATGGGTTTGTCAAGTATTTCATGAAAATCTCACCGACCATCCCCGGGAAAAAGCGGAATTTCCGGGGTATGACAGAATCCGGGAAAACAAAACCGAGCCTCATCTCAGAAGGATGAAGCTCGGATCTGTCTGCCGATTCGGTCGACTGGTGCCGGTGGCGGGGGTCGAACCCGCACCCTGTTGCCAGGACTGGATTTTGAGTCCAGCACGTCTGCCAATTCCATCACACCGGCGAACAACAATGGGTATTATATCATATCTCCCGTACTTTTTCAAGAGGGTTTGAGAAAGTTTTCCCAACAAAATTTCCTGGGGCAAAAACAGGGCAGATCCGGAGATCCGCCCTGCCATTCATTCCAACATTAGTCTTTCCCGCTCAGAGAATGCTTCTGCGATACCACGGAGGGGGCATCGTAGCAGGTGAAGGCAGCATCCACATACTCGGCATTCATCTTCGGGGTGATCAGGCTCACCAGGGGAACGATTACGAAGGAAGACAGAATCGCGATGGCACCGCAGACGGTAGGATCAACCCAGCCGAACACAGCGTTGGCCGAAACGAAGCCGATACCGAAGAGCATGGCAGCCCATACACCGGCGCGTGTGGTTTTTTTCCAGAACAGGCCGAAGAGGAAGGGGCCGAGGAAGGCGCCCGCCAGCGCACCCCAGGAGATGGACATGAGGGTGGTGATGAGGCTGTTGGGGCGGATGGCAATGAGAACGGAAAGCACAATAAAGAATGCGCAGAGCACGCGAATGGCCAGTTTCTGACGCTTCTCGGAGAGTTTGCCGGGGAACATACCGCCGATAAAGTCAATGACGAAGGTGGAAGAGGAGGTGAGTACCAAAGAGGAGAGCGTGGACATGGAGGCCGACATGACCAGCAGAAGAACCACACCCATCAGCGCATCGGGGAGAACGCTGCCCAGCATCTGGGGGACAATTTCATCGAAGACCACGGGCTCAGCGGAGTAGTAGAGCCGTCCGAAGCCGCCCATGAAGTAGGAACCGCCGGCGATGATCAGTGCGAAAACAGTAGAGATAACAGTACCGGTTTTGATGGAAGCCTCGTTTTTGATGGCGTAGAACTTTGCCACCATTTGCGGAAGCCCCCAAGTGCCTACCGAGGTCAGGATCAGCACCGAGAGAAGCTTCAGCGGAGCCGGGCCGAACATGGAGGTGAATGCGCCCTGAAGCCCGGGGGTGGCGGGGGAGGGGATCTGGGAGAGTGCCTCGATAGCCCGGGTGAACCCCCCTTGACCCATCAGCACACCGCGGAGAATCAGAACCATGCCCACAATCATGATGAAGCCCTGAATCAGGTCATTGATCGCGGTGGCCATATAGCCGCCCACAATGACGTAAATGCCCGTCATCAGCGCCATGCCGCTGATGACGGCGGTAAAGGGGATGTCGAAGGAAAGGGCAAAGAGGCCGGAAAGTCCCTTGTATACTGAGGCGGAGTAGGGCACCAGGAAGACGAAGACGATCACCGAAGCAACAATTTTTAGCACACGGCTGTCATAGCGGCGGCCGAAGAACTCGGGCATGGTGGCCGAGCCGAGGTGCTTGGTCATGATGCGGGTGCGGCGGCCAAGGACGACCCAGGCCAAAAGCGACCCAAGCAGGGCATTACCAATGCCGATCCAGGCGGCACTGATACCGAAATTCCAACCGAATTGGCCGGCGTAGCCCACGAAAACCACGGCGGAGAAATAGGAGGTGCCGTAGGCAAAGGCGGTCAGCCAGGGGCCGACGCTGCGGCCGCCCATGACGAAATCGCCAACGCTGACATTTTTTCGTGAGCAGACGATGCCGACCGTAATGGTCACGGCAAAGAAAACAACAAGGAGCAGAACTTTAATGAGCATGAATAGAACCTTTCAAGACAAATTTTCTCTATTATACATCAAAAATATCCATTTGTCAACCACGATAGATAGGCCAACTATTCAAAAAATCAATGAATTGCGCTGTCTAACCATGTATTGCGCAGGTGAAGTGCGGCACCGCGCATTGCCCGGCCCATTTGTTTTTGTGTTACCGCAATGGGGGGGAGGGAACGGTGCCGGTGAGCGTTTTTCTGTTCCAGGTGTGCGGTAAGTCGTTCCGCAAGAACTTCATTCGCCCAGGGCGCAGAGGATTCCAGGATAATCTGTGCGGGATCAAAGAGTGCGATGACGGTATGCAGTGCCGCGGAGAGTGCGGAAGCAAGCTCGTCCGGCTCCCGAAGGCCTGCCAGTGCCTGATCCAGCGTAAAGTTTGTGCCTACCGTGATCTCGCCAAAGCAGCCGCTTTCCCCGTGACTACCGGTGAAAAGTCGGCCGTTGACCATGAACGCACCGCTGACCGGGCGGTCCAGGGAGAGCCAAAGACAGGAATCGGCGGATTCTCTGGGGAGTTCCGCCAAAGCGGAGATGGCCGCAGCACGGGTATCCTCCAGCATGATGGGGGAGAGGGCGGGGAATAGCTCCTGCAGAAGCGCACCGGGACGGAGAGGGGACAGCTCAGGAATGCGGCTGCCGCAGATGCTGTCGCCTGCGGCATCGTAGGCCCCGGGCAGGAGCACCGCCATGCCAATAAGGTGTGCGGCGGCGTGAGAAGCGAGGTACCCCACAACGGCATTCCGCAGAAAGAAGATCAGATTCTCCTCACAAAGCATTCCTCCGTCATAGGCGTGGCGGGCATCATGGCACACATTAAAGGAAAGATCCAGCACGGTCAGGCGGAAATCCTTTGCGGTCAGATCCAGCAGGAGCAGACGGTGCTCCGGCGCGCAGGCGAGGATCCGCGCCTTGCGGCCGGGGGTGACTTCTCCGTTTTTTGCCTGGCAGAGTACACCCGCATCCACCAGGGCATCGGCGATCTTGCCCACCGTCATCAGGCTGAGCCCCGTGTGAGCGGCAATGGCGGCGCGGCTGGTCTTGCCGGAATCGGCAATGGCAGAGAAAACGGCGCCAATATTTTCACGCTTGATGTTCTGTCCGTGGCTGTATTCCATGATGCATCTCCTTTCGCTATGAGGGTATCTACAACATTATACAATAAATTCCGAAAAAAGACAAGAGGGGAAGCGCATTTATTACGTTTACTCTTTGTGCTGACAGGAAAAACTTAGTTGATTTCACCAAAGAGAGTTTTTAATTTTATTCCTATACCTTGAATTGTTCGCAAATATATTATATACTGTATATGATTGGAGCATTTGGCGGAA
Source organism: Clostridia bacterium (assembly GCA_017466495.1). GTDB lineage: Bacteria > Bacillota > Clostridia > Oscillospirales > CAG-272 > SIG693. Next base: position 4,311 of record JAFTUB010000232.1, on the reverse strand, counting down.
TTTTTCGTCTGAATATACAAACGTAATGGAAAACATTTCGATAAAACTGAATTTATAATGGAGGAGGTCATTTCAATGAAGAAACGTTGGTATATAATTTGCGTTATCGGAATATTATGCGTATTTGGCATAGTGGCTGTACATAGGTATAATTTGTCAAAAATTAGTTTGCAATTACAAGAGTATCTGAATACATATTTTTCCGATCAAAAAATAATCAATGTAAATGATTTAGAGGAAGGAGAGTTTAATAATTTCATATTTACGCAAGCTGTATACAATGGCATGATACACAAGCCTACAGTTAAGGATGAAAAGCAATACTTGTCTCAGAGAGAGATAGAGGAGAATATAAGAGCGATATGTGGAAATAACTCATTCGCAATACGTGTTAAGTATGAGTATCTTCCGGCAGTGCAGGAGGGAGAAAACTACGTGTTAAACAGTTATATACCGCAGCATAAATACAGATATGTTGTTCATGGCGTTGAAAGATTAGACTCCGACTATTATTGTGCAAAAATATCCTATATAGATACCAAGGATAGAATAACTTCTTATTTATGTGATGGAAAAAAAGCGAATATGGAAGATATGTTTGGGCAAAATACAATGTATAATATTGACGAAAAAATAAATATTGTTAGCGAGGAAATCAAAAATAACCCCAATAAATATTTTGTGGTTGAATTTTTATTCAGATATTATGATGGTTCAATATTTTATGTAGGATTGAATACATAGTAGATGAAGCTTTTATCTACATAAAAGGGAGGCGCATTTTCCTTTTGCCGGGGCGGGAAAAGAAAAATCACCACTTTCCCCCCTTGCGAAAAGTCCGCATCTGCGGTATAATAACAGTAACCGTATTTGCGGAAACAACCGATATCGGGGGTTACTACTTTTGGATCAGTTATCGACACGTTATCTTCAAGCCAAGCGCGACCTGTTCGACCGCGCTTTTTCTTCGTTGAATGCCGAACAGCGCCGCGCTGTTTATCATGTCAACGGTCCGCTTTTGATTCTGGCAGGTCCCGGAAGCGGCAAGACCACGGTATTGGTCAAGCGGATCGCTTATATCATCCGTTACGGCAATGCCTACCACGATGAGCGCATCCCCCACGGCCTCACCGAGGCGGATGTGGTGCGCATTGAGGGCGCGAAGGAGCTCGATCCCGATGTGCTGGCCGACGTCCTGCCTGAATTTATCAGCGATCCCTGTCCGCCCTGGCGTGTGCTGGCCATTACCTTCACCAACAAGGCAGCCAATGAGATCAAGGCCCGACTGGCCTCGGCGCTTGGGGACGAGAGCATTGCCAAGGAGATCTGGGCGGGCACCTTCCACGCCATTTGTATGCGCATTCTGCGCAAACACGGCTACCGGCTGGGGTACCCCGACAACTGTACCATCTACGATACCGACGATCAGAAAAAGCTTCTGTCGGCCTGCATGAAGCAGCTGAATATCGATGAAAAGCTCATGCCGGTGAAGGGGGTTATGAATCGCATCAGCCGCGCCAAAGATAAGCTGATGACGCCCGACATTTTCGAGACCGATGCGGGGAACGATTTTGCCCTCCGTCAGACCGCACGCATCTACCGCGCCTACCAAAGGGCACTCAAGGAAGCAGGGGCCCTGGACTTTGATGACATCATCATGCAGACCGTCTTCCTCCTGCGGGATTTCCCCGAGGTGCTGGAGGAGTATCAGCGCCGCTTCCGCTACATCTGCGTGGACGAGTATCAGGATACCAACCACGCCCAGTTTGTGCTCACCGCGCTGCTGTCTGCCGGCAGCCGAAACCTGATGGTGGTGGGAGACGATGACCAGAGTATCTACAAATTCCGCGGTGCCACCATCGCCAACATCCTGGAGTTTGACCGCGCCTTTGAGGATGCCGCCATCATTCGCCTGGAGCAGAATTATCGCTCCACCGGGAATATTCTCAACGCTGCCAATGCCATCATCGCCCATAACGTAGGCAGAAAGGGCAAGACCCTTTGGACTGCGGCCGGGGAGGGCGAGCGCCTGCGGGTGAAGAAGTGCGACAACCAGAATGCCGAGGCACGGTTTGTCATCGATACCGTGGCCAATCAGGTGGCCGAAGGCAAGCGGCAGTACCGGGATTTCGCGGTGCTCTACCGCATGAATGCCCAGTCAGGCAATATCGAGCGGGCCCTGGCCAAGAGCGGCATCCCCTACCGCGTACTGGGCGGCGTGCGCTTTACCGACCGCAAGGAAATCCGTGACATTGTGGCTTACCTGCAGCTCATCAATAACCACAATGACAGAGAGCGGCTCAAGCGCATCATCAATGAGCCAAAGCGCAAGATCGGCCCCAAAGCGGTGGAGACAGTGGAAGCCCTGGCCGCCGCAGAGGGGGTCAGTATGTTCACCGTCATGGAGCGGGCAAATATTTACCCCGAGCTGGCCAATTATGTCGGTCGCCTGGGGGATTTCGTCACCCTGATCCACGACCTGACCGAGCTGAGTGAGCGGGTACCTCTCTCCGAGTTGGTGGAACAGACCCTTGACCGCACCGGCTATCGGCAGATGCTCATCGACGGCGGGGAAGAGGAGGCAGAACGGCTGGAGAATATCGACGAGTTCCGCTCCGGGGTGATGGAGTATGAAACGGGAAGCGAAAACCCATCCCTTACCGAATTCCTGGAGGAGACCGCCCTGGGGGCCGACGTTGACCGCTATGACGAAACAGCAGATGCGGTGGTGCTTATGACCATCCACTCGGCTAAGGGCCTGGAATTCCCCGTGGTCTTCCTGCCGGGCATGGAGGAGGGGCTGTTTCCCACCAATCAGTCGGCCATGGATCCCGAAGAGTTGGAAGAGGAGCGCCGCCTGGCCTACGTGGCCATTACCCGCGCCAAGGAACAGCTTTATATCCTGCACACCCGGGAGCGCCTGCTCTTCGGTTCTACCCGATATAATCCCATCTCTCGCTTTGTCAGCGAGATCCCCGAAGAGATCCTTCATACCGATGCCGTGCCCCATATGGGGGCTCGGCCGGTTGGTTCGGCCTTCTCCCCTTGCCGGGAAGAGCGGACGACCATCGGCAGTGTCCCTCGGCGTCCTGCACCTGCCGCCGCCTTTATGCCGGGGGATGCTGTGGTGCACCTTACCTTTGGCCGCGGCGTGATCCTGTCGGCCACGCCCATGGGCTCGGATATCCTGTATGAGGTCATGTTCGATACTGTGGGGACCAAACGGCTGATGGCCACCTATGCACGACTCAAGCCGGGGGAGGGAGAAGCATGAAGCAGACTACCCTGTGCTACATGGAGGCCGATGATCGCTATCTGATGCTTCACCGCACCAAGAAGGCGGTGGACGAGAATAAGGACAAATGGATCGGCATCGGCGGGAAATTCGAGGAGGGGGAGAGCCCAGAGGACTGTGTTCTGCGGGAGGTGCGGGAGGAAACCGGCTTTACCCTCACCGATTACCGTTACCGGGGCATTGTCACCTTTGTTTCCGACGAGTGGGGAACCGAGTATATGCACCTCTTCACCGCCACAGCCTGGACGGGGGTGCAGACCCTCTGCAGCGAAGGGGAGCTTGCCTGGGTAGAGAAGACCCGCGTGGCCGAGCTGCCCATTTGGCAGGGGGATAAGATTTTCCTGCGGCTGCTGGCCAAGGAGCGTCCCTTCTTTTCCTTGAAGCTTTGCTATCGCGGCGAGCAGCTCTGCCGCGCGGTGCTTGACGGACGGGATATTCCCACCCAATAAAAAGTCGCCCCGATCGAAACGGTCGGGGCGAACCTGTGAAAAAGATAAGGTTTGCTTGTGATTTGTTCAAACGCAGTTTATAAACGTGTGTTATACTGTGTTTACCGTCAAAAAAGAAAGGATGTACGAATGTATACCTTCAACCATAACCGACGGGGAGACCCCGCTGAGGAAGCCCCCCTGCCGGCCAATTTTGCTCTGCTTGCCGAGATGAAGGAATACGCAGCGCAGATGCAGCTGTACAACGCCGGGATCAAGGAAATCAAAACCAAGTTGGAAATCCTTGACGACGAGTTCAGCACCCATTACGAGTTCAATCCCATTCACCATATTGAGTCCCGCCTGAAATCCCCCCGCAGTATCCTGGAAAAGCTGCAGCGGAAGAACCTGCCCATCACCCTGTCTGCTCTGCGCACGGGGATCTACGACATCGCGGGTGTTCGGGTGATCTGCAACTATATCGACGATGTTTACCGGGTGGCGGACCTGCTCATGGCCCAGCATGACCTGCGGCTCATTTCCAAGAGCGATTACATCAAAAACCCCAAGGAAAACGGCTACCGCAGT
>JAFTUB010000231.1 GCA_017466495.1 Clostridia bacterium | reverse complement strand
GCCCCGTCCGTTTCTTGAAGCAGTCCGAGAGGTACTTGGGGCTGTATCCCCACGCCTCGGCCAGGGACTGCAGGGAAAGGTCGCTGTCAGCGTAGTTTTCCTCGGCGTAGGTGGTCATGAGATAGGCCACGCTGCCCCCTGTTTCCTTCACACTGGTCAAACGGGAGAAGGCATACATCAGCACGCACTCGGAAATGATGTCGATGTTGTCCTCGGTGGCGCGGGAGAGGTTTTCGTTCCAAAAGGGGATCATCCCCTCCTGCCCCGGGAAGACACGGGTCACATCGGTGACCCCGAAACGGCGGAAGAGATCCTGGGCGCGGGCCCCTTCAAAGCTGATGTAGAAATATTCCAGCCGCTCTCCCACCGCGCGGCAGCGTTCCCCGGGAAAGAGAAACAGCAGCTTCCCCGCCGACACCTCCACGGGGGTGCCGTCCAGATAAAACGTCCCCTGCCCGTCGGAGATCAGAACGATACGGTGGTGTTTCGCCGTTGCCTCCCGCCCCTGTACCTGGGGATCGCGCTCGAGAACAAAGTTGACGGTTCTCAGCTCCATCCCCACCACCTCGGGGATAAATTTGCATACATTTTTGATCATTACACTCACCTCGCCAAAAGGATAGCAGGTTTCTCTCCGTTTGTCAAGGAAAAAGTCCATGTTTCGATGGAAAATTTCCATTTACTTTCCCCTCACCCCCTGTTATAATGAAAGCAGAAGGGCTACGCCGCCCCGCCATCTCAGGAAAGGACGCTTTCGTCCGCGGAAGCAAAGGTGATCTCATGTATTACGGTCTTCTTGCCTTTACCGTTTGCCTCTTCGGTGCCGCCTTTGCCATCAATCAGCAATATCAGCAGCGCATGGGAAGCGGCTTCTTTGAGGCCTTCTTCTTCAGCGCCCTCAGTGCCTGCGGCGGCGTCTGCATTCTCTTCCCCATCAACGGCTTCCGGCTGGAGTTCACCCCCTTCACCCTGATCCTTGCCCTGGTGAACGCCGCGGTGAGTATCTCCTACACTTTCTGCGGACTGAAGGCACTGGGGAAAATCAATCTGTCCATGTACTCCATGTTCGCCATGCTGGGCGGGATGCTCATTCCCGGACTTGCCGGTGTCTTCTTCTATGACGAAGTCATGACGGTGGGCAAGGCCGTTTGTTACGTCATCATTACCGCGGCCCTTCTCATCCCCGTGGAGTGGAAGGGCGGCCGGGGCGGGCATCTCTTCTACGTCGGTGTGTTTGTGCTCAACGGCATCTCCGCCCTGCTGGCCAAGGTCTACCAGGCTGCCCCCTACGAGAAGGCAAGCGCCAGCGGCTATTCCCTGCTGGCTTCCATCTGCACCCTCATCATCGCCGGCACCATGGCCGCCATCCTCTACCCCGCTCACGGAAAAAAGCTCAAGCTTCTGCCCGCCGCCATCGGCATCTCCCATGGGTTGATCAACCGGGTGGCCAACTGGCTGCTGGTGATCACCCTGGTGGGCATCCCCGCCTCGGTACAGTTCCCCATCGTCACCGGCGGTGTCATGGTAGTATCCACCGTTGTTTCCTGCTTCTCGGCGAAAAAGCCTACAAAAAGGCAGTTCGCGGCGCTTGGCGTATCCCTCTTCGGCATCATTTTGATCACTTTGGTTCCAAACTGACGGAACCGTTTATATCCACAAAAATTTCTTAACGAAAAGGAGTACAACAAATGGAAAAAATCAGAGTTGGTATTTTCGGTCTCAACCGCGGTGCGGCGCACATTCCCGCGCTTCTGGGCAACAATGCCGAGATCGTTGCCGTCTGTGACCAGCGCGAAAACCTGGTGGATTCGGTCCGCAAGAAGCTGGGGGACGGTGTTGGATATTACGCGAACTTCGATGAATTCATCGAGCACGGTATGGACGCGGTCCTGCTGGCCAACTACTTCCCCGAGCACGCCCCCTATGCCATCCGCTGCCTGGAGAGAAACATTCACGTCCTCTCCGAGTGCACCGCCGCCGCGACCATGGCCGACTGCGTTGCCCTGGTCCGCGCCGCCGAAAAATCCAAGGCAAAGTATATGCTCAGCGAAAACTTCCCCTTCATGCGCTTCAATGTGGAGATCAAGCGCATCTGCGACAGCGGTACTCTGGGCCAGTTCCGCTATGCCGAGGGTGAGTACAACCACCCCACCTCAGGCACCGACTTCACCTTCATTAAGCGTTACCGCTACTTTGACCACCACTGGCGTCACTTCCTCCCCAAAACCTATTATTCCACCCACTCCTTCGGTCCCATGATGTACTTCACCGGTGCCGAGCCCGTCCGTGTCACTGCTCTCCCCATCTGCTGCCCCAATGACCCCACCCAGAGATTTTACTATCTCGGCCGCGCCAGCGACCTGGGTGCTGTTATCACCACCCTCAACAATGACGGCTCGGTGTTCAGAGTCAGCGCAGGCTACGGCGCGCACAACTATGCCTACCGCGTCTGCGGCTCCAAGGGCCAGGTGGAAAATGTTCGAGGCACCGACGGCAAGATCATGCTCCGCTACAACCCTTGGGATAAGCCCGAGGGTGTGGAAGAAGCTACCCAGTTCTACGATTCTGTCTGGGATGATCCCGATAAGGAAAAGATTGAAAAGTCCGGCCATGGCGGCGGTGACTTCATCGTGGCTCGTGAGTTCCTCAATGCCATCCGCAACGACACCACCCCCGTCTTCGACGTTTACTTCGCCACCAAAATGTCCGCCACCGCAATCCTGGCTCACCGTTCCCTGCTGGAAAAGGGTATGCCCTACGATGTGCCCGATTTCCGCCGCGAAGAGGACCGCGTGAAGTGGGAGAACGATACCATCAGCCCCTTCTGGGGTGCCGATGGATCAGCTCCCACCATCCAGTGCGGCTCCGATCCCAACTTCGGCCCCACTGAGGAGCAGTTCCGCGCATTCCGCAGAGACATTGAAGGCATCGTGGATGATGCAGATGAGTACGCCAAACCCATGGAAGTCTGATCTGTCTGTTTCCCGTCCCGAGCTGCAGCTTATCTCCCAGGTGTCCTGTCTGCCGACAGGACACCTTCTTTTTTGCCTCAGTCAAAAAAACTGGGATTTTTCCATGTAAAAATGGATAATTTCTATTTACAAATGCCACAGTCCCTGTTATAATAAGGGTAAGATCTTTCCCTTCGGGAGACGGTTAAACCGGTCCTTTCCTCCGCTTTGGCGGAGCAACACATAAACACAACAAAGGAGTACTACAAATGGAAAAGATCAGAGTCGGTATTTTTGGTCTGAACCGCGGTGCGGCACACATCCCCGGCTTCCTCGGCAACAACGCCGATATCGTGGCTGTCTGTGACCAGCGCGAAAACCTGCTGGAGTCTGCCCGCAAGAAGCTGGGCGACGGCGTCGGCTACTACACCAGCTTCGATGAGTTCATCGAGCACGGCATGGATGCCGTTCTGCTGGCTAACTACTTCCACGAGCACACCCCCTTTGCCATCCGCTGCCTGGAGAAGAACATCCACGTTCTGGTAGAGTGCACCGCTTCCTCCACCATGGCAGAGTGCGTAGCCCTGGTCCGCGCTGCCGAGAAGTCCAAGGCAAAGTATATGCTCTGTGAGAACTACCCCTTCCGCCGTGCCTGCGTCGAAATCAAGCGCGTCTGCGACACCGGTACCCTGGGTCAGTTCCGCTATGCCGAGGGTGAGTACAATCATCCCACCGCCGGCTCCGACATCGCCTTTGTCAAGCGTTACCGCTACTTTGACCACCACTGGCGTCACTTCCTGCCCAAGACCTATTACTCCACCCATGCCCTCGCACCCATGATGCACTGCACCGGCGCAACGCCCGTCCGCGTTACGGTTCTGCCCATCTGCTGCGAGAACCACAAGCGTGAGGAAAATCCCTACCTCCTGTCCCGCTCCAGCGACCTGGGCGCAGTGATCACCACCCTCAACGATGACGGATCCGTCTTCCGCATCTGCGCAGGCTTCGGCGCACACAGCGTTGCCTACCGTATCTGCGGCTCCAAGGGTCAGGTAGAAGAAGTCCGCGGCTCCGACGGCAAGATCATGCTCCGCTACAACCCCTGGGATAAGCCCGAGGGCGTTGAGGAAGCTACCCAGTTCTACCGCGCAGAGTGGAACGATGCCGACAAGGATCTCATCGAGAAGTCCGGCCACGGCGGCGGCGACTTCCTGGTTGTCCGCGAGTTCCTCAACTGCATCCGCAACGATACACAGCCCTGCTTCGACGCTTACTTCTCCGCGACCATGTCCGCTGTGGCCATTCTGGGTCACCGCTCCATGCTGCAGAAGGGCGTTCCCTATGACATTCCCGACTTCCACTCCGAAGAGGAGCGCGCAAAGTGGGAAAACGATACCCTCACACCCTTCTGGGGCGCTGACGGCACGCCTCCCTCCATCCAGTGCGGCTCCGATCCCGACTTTGGTCCCACTGAGGAGCAGTATCGTCTGTACCGCAGAGACATTGAAGGCATCACCGACGATGCCGATGAGTACAGCAAGCCCGTACAGGCTTGATGTCTCTGCATGATCATCCCAGCTCCCTGAAACGGCGCTGAAGAAACGGGTATTCGGTCTTGCGCCGAATACCCGTTTTCTGCACTTTCCCCAAAATCCCCTCGGAGGTGTCCCATGGCCGATTTCATCCGCATTACCCTTCCCGCACGCAAGCCCGGCAGCTACCGCCGATGCGACTTTGCGGGGGATATTATCTATCCCTACCTGCGCTTTGGGGATCTTCGCCTGTCCTTCTACCGCAATGACGATCCTGCAGACAAGCTCTTCGACCGCACCGCCGAGACCATGTGCGAGGGAGGGCTGATCACCCCCGATGCCCTCCTGGCCTACCGCCGCGCCGTGGGGCTGGCCTTCCCCGAGCCCGACTCGGCAAAGGAGGCCTGGCTGGAGGACATTTACCGCACCGTTCTGCGGACCCGCCGGGAGATGCTGGGGGCCGATGCCCTTGAGTCCCAGCGGGCTGCCTGCATGGATGAGACGCTCACCTTCGACCCCTCCACGGGCATCGACCAGCGGGAGAAGAAGCAGGCTCTTCTGACCGCAGGGCAAACGATGATCTTTGCCCTCTTTGATCCCGCCTTCTTTTCCCTCATGGCCGCCGACCTGGAGCAGGCCGCGGCAATGGGGAAAACCGTTTTTCTCCTCACCGGAGAGCCGGGGGATTCCCTTCCCCCCGCCGCCCCTCTGCTGGAGCGGCTGGCACACCTGCCCGACCTGCACTTTCTCTCCGCCGATGCCGACGCGGAGGGAGGCGTGCTGGCGGGAATCGCTGATGACGCCGGCCTTCAGGCGGCGATTGATGCGGGCGAGGCTTGCCTGCTGGCCTACGGCGAGGAAGCCTTCTTCCATTGCCGCAGTCTGACGGCGGATGCCGTCATCACCGCTTCCCCGCGGGGCTACTACACCCGGGCCATGACCAATCTGCTGGGCCGGGGCGGAGACACGGTAATCTACGTGCCCCCGGGGCTGGACATCACCGACTATGTCCCCATGGTGGACCGCACCCGCCTCTCCTACCGCCACCTGGCCAACCTTGCCCAGGACTTCGGGGACGGCATCTACACCCTCTCCCCCGATGAGCTCTACCGCCGTTATCCCGCCCACTTCCTCAACCGCTACCACAGCGGTACCGACTGCCCCGAGGCAGCGGAGGATTTTCCCATCCGCGTGGTGATTCCCCCGGAGGAGGATGCCCCCATGGCCCACTACGAGGCCTATCGGGAGGAAGCGGTGGCGGCATATCTCAACGGTCTTGACGGGGTGTGCTACCGCGCCTCCTACTTCGATGAGGGAATGCGGGAGGTGCCCATTCCCCACGGCTGCACCGAACGGCAGTCGGGAATTTTGGTCCACAGTCTGCGGATCAGGCGGGCAAAGGACTCTCAGGTCATGGCCTGCGGCGGCAGCACCCTGCGGGAAAAATTCGCCGCAGATCCCGCCCGTCCCGACGGCCTGGTGTCCAACTTCCTTTTCTTCCTCACCGGAGGACTGATCTCCCTCTACAACCGCCTGCGGGCCGACCGTCCCCGTGAGCAGGCAGACCTGCGCTCCATGCACATGGACTATATGCGCAGGCAGGAGGGGGACCGCACCGTGGAAACCTTCCCCCTCTTCCGCAAGGCCTGCATCGCCCTGCGGGACAACGGGGAGTTCCTCTTCTTCAATTTCCGCCTGGGCGGGGGCGAGATGACCATCGGCTCCCGCACCCTGCGCTGGAGTGCCGGGGATGTGGATCCCGCCGAGGCCGTTTCCCCGGTGTGCATTTACACCCCCTACTCCACCGTAGCCGACGGGGATGCCCCCCGGGAAAGCTTTCGCCGAGCGGTGGGTGACGGGCGAGTGAATCTGGTGGTGGTACAGGATCGCATCCTCGCCATCCGTCGGGGGGACGTGATCCTCCCCGGCATCGGCGTGGTGGTTTCCCTCGCCCCTGACCTTGGGCTGGCCTGCATGGCCGAGCTGGGACTGAGTCCCGATGGGGATGGCTACTTTGATGCCGACGCCGTCACCTTCTCCCTCAAGCTCGACCCGCCTGCGGGGATCTCCCGCGCGGTATGGGACTCCGTGCGCTGGGCCTATGGCGGCGGAATGTCCCTGATCCTGGACGGACAGGCCCTCACCGACCGTCCCGATCCCGAATCCTGGTTTGCCGAGGAGGGGTGGATGTCCCCCCTCTCCCGTCAGACCCAGGAGTCTGCTCTGCACAAAATGGTCAAGCATCCCCGCACCGCCATCGGTGCCGCCGAAAACGGGGATCTGCTGATTTTCGTCTTCTCCGGCCGTACCGCCATGACCACCGGTGCCGACTATGGGGAGATGTGCGCCATTGCCCGGGCACTGCACCCTGATGTGCGCCACCTCATGAACGCCGACGGCGGCGGCTCCGCCATGCTGGGGCTGGTCTGCCGGGGACGCTTCCTTGAGCTGAGCTTCCCCTCCACCTCCTCCGCCAGCTGCGCGGGGATGGTGCGCCCCATTCAGACCGTACTCTTCATCGCCCCCGACTGTGCGGGGGATACCGAAACCCAATCAGGAGGAATGTGACATGATCAAATTCGGAACAGGCGGCTGGCGCGCCATCATCGGCGATGAGTTCACCCGCGCCAACATTCAACATCTCGCCGCCGCCATGGCCGCAAAAATGCAGGCTGAGGGTGTGGCTCATCGGGGTATCGTCATGGGCTATGACCGCCGTTTTCTCTCCAAGGAAACGGTGAAGTGGAGCTGTGAGGTCTTTGCCGCAGCGGGGATCGTCTGCCACTTTGTCTGCCGATCGGTGCCCACCCCGCTGATCATGCATCGGGTCATGAAGTACAACTTCCCCTACGGCATGATGGTCACCGCCAGCCACAACCCCTCTCTCTACAACGGCATCAAGGTCTTCACCGCCGGCGGGCGGGATGCCGACGAGGCGCAGACCAAAGACATTGAGTCCTACATTGCCGCCATTGATCCCACCGCCATCCCCCGCATGGACTATGACGAAGCGGTGCGCCGGGGTCTTGTCATCGAGTTCTACCCCATGAACGAGTACATCGATGATATCATGGCCAAGATCGACATGGCGGCCATCCGCCGTGCGGGTCTGCGCATTGTGCTTGACCCCATGTACGGGGTAAGCGAAACGGCCCTGGGGACCATCCTCATCACCGGCCGCTGCGAGCTGACGGTGATCCACCGGGAGCATGACACCCTCTTCGGGGGGAGAATGCCCGCCCCCTCCTCCGAGCTTCTGCATATGCTGGCCACCAATGTGGTGGACATGAAGGCCGATATGGGCCTGGCCACCGACGGCGATGCCGACCGCCTGGGGGTTATTGATGACAGGGGCAATTACCTGCACCCCAACGATATTCTGGTTCTGCTCTACTACTATCTGCTCAAGTATAAGGGCTGGCGGGGTCCGGTGGTGCGCAACCTGGCCACCACCCATCGGCTGGACGCCATTGCCGCCGCCTTCGGCGAGGTCTGCTACGAAGTCCCCGTGGGCTTCAAGCACATCTCGGCAAAGATGGCCGAGACCGGGGCTGTGCTGGGCGGCGAATCCTCCGGCGGCCTGACGGTGTCGGGGCACATCCGGGGCAAGGATGGCGTCTACGCCGCCGCGCTGCTCACCGAAATGGTGGCCGTCACCGGGAAGAAGCTGTCGGAGCTGATGGAGATCATCCGCGCCGAGTACGGAAGCCGGCACATGGAGGAGTGCTCCATGCCCTTCTCCCCCGAGCTCAAGGAAAGCCTGCAGACCCGCCTGTTCCGGGATCGGGAGCTGCCCGACTTTGGTCCCTTTGCCGTGGAGAGCGTTTCCTTCCTCGACGGCTGCAAGGTCTGCTTTGGGAACGGCGGCTGGGTGGTGATCCGCTTCTCGGGCACCGAGCCCCTGCTGCGGGTCTTCGCCGAAATGCCCACCGAAGCCGAGGCTAAGGCCGTGTGCGCCTGCGTGAAGGCGCACTTCGGAATCTGATAGAACGAAAAAAGAGCGGTGCGCCGACGGCGCACCGCTCTTTTTTGTTCTGATCTCCGCACAGAGGTCAGCGAGACACAAATCGTTGGGCATAGCCGCACCGCCGGCACAGCGCCTCACAGGCTTGACCCCGCACGAACGCTTCCACCATGGCCTTCGCCCTGGAGGAATGCAGGATCGTATCGAGATCTTCCTCGAAGATGTTGCCCAGGGCAATCACACCGTCGCTGTCCAGGCAGCAAGGCACCACCGTCCCGTCGGCAAGGATGCCGACATGGTCCCGGAGGCCGTAGCAGGCGAACCGCTCCCCCTGCACCGCCGCGCCGAGATCCGGCCAGGCAAAGCGCTCTCCCCACTCGATGTGGATCTTGTCCCGGATCCGGATACCGTGGGTGTTCTTCGCCCACTCCCCGGGGAGGGTTTCCCGGAGATAATCAAACGCAATATCGTTTTTGCCGTCGTCATGCCCCCGATTCCACAGGCGAAAGACCGATATCGTCCCCCGCTCTGCGGCCTGCCGGGCAAAGGCCGCCAGCTCCCCCACATAGCGGAGGTGATCGGCCTCGCTTCCCTGCTCACAGCTGTGGAGGGAGAGATTGACCTTGTGCACCCCGGCGGAGAGGATCTCCGCCCCCCGCTGATGCAGGAGCGTGCCGTTGGTGGTGATGATGGATTTGAACCCCCGCTCCCCCGCCAAACGGAGAAAGTCGGGCAGCTGCGGGTGAGTCAGCGGCTCTCCCATGAGGTGGTAGTAGATGTATTTCGTGTACCCGTCCAGCCGATCCAGGATGCAGGTGAACTCCTCGGCCGTCATCCGCCGCGGCGCCCGCCTGTGCCCGTGGCAGAAGGAGCACCGCATATTGCAGATGTTGGTGATCTCGATGTAGACTTTGTTGTACATGGGTTCCTCCGGTGGTGAGGGTGATAAAAGGGGTGTCGCGCTTCTGCGCGGTACCCCTTTTAGAACCTTATTCAATCATTCCCACTCTTTTTTGGGATTCTTCTCTGGCTTATTTATGCCCTATATGTTATCCCAAACGGCAATATTGAACCCGTTTTTCTACCCATTATTTCATTTATCAAAATTTTTGTTGCAGAAAAAGTTGCAAAATTGCCTGCGGGATAGTGCCAAGTGGTTGTAGGGTTGTCAATCCGGAATTACTCTGTATTTCATACTTCTTGCTTTAAACCAGCAATAACTCAAATTGATATCACTAACCGAAACATCTTCATCATCGATAAGGTATATAAATCCGTTGTCAATTTTCACAGTACTGCCAAACCAATAAGGATCAAATTTTTCTGGATCTCTGCTTGAGGTATCATAGGTAATGTCACCTTCAAACCAAACTTCAATTTTGCAGCCCCACGTTCCGTCAAAAAGAAGGTAGAGAGAATTTTCACGTTCTTTTTTCTCTGCGATAAACGCATCGTGAAAACCGCCGGAGACCCATTCCAAGTCACGAATATCATCGGCTGTGTTGATAGTACGGATAGATTCAAACTTATATGCACTATCCATCTCGATGCATTTTTTTGTCAATTCACTCGGGACGGTGTTGCTATCAATCATGGATAACAATTCTCCCGTAGGCAAGAAATCTACACTTTCCTCGTTCTCACTGATTTTATTCCATCCGCTTTCGTCTGCATCGGTTATTAAAACCATTGGAATTAAATATTTAGTATTTTGCTGTAAAACATATTGTTTAATCAAAGCAGTTTTTGATTTATTCAAGACAATCCAAAATCTGTTTTTGTAGTCAGTAGCATCTGATGATTTATAGTATCCAAAAACCATAGACGTATAGAACTTGCCATCACCTTCGCGGATTATTGCATACATACTTTTGTTCTCCTTTCTATAAAATCATAACCACCTGCAGCTATTTATTTCTACACCTATTTCCCTTGCGCGTTGCAAAAGTGTTGCAGAAACATTTTCATCAAAACATAAAATGCCCGAAAGCCCTTTATTTCCAAGGGTTTTCGGGCACTTATCAGCCATTAGATATCATTCCCACTCGCTCCTGAAAAATAAATCTTAAACAGATTTGCTTATGGGATTTAGCTCAAGGTCTTAGGATTATTTCCATTATTCAGACAGCAGGGGCTATCTGATTTTTTGTTGCCATACTGTTGCCAAAGTTGAGATCGTAACAGCGGCAAAATCCTTTAAATTATTTATATTATATCAGATATTACGGCATTTTTCAATACATAGAGCAAAATTGATATGATCAGAGGCTCCCGCCGGGATGGCAGGAGCCTCCTTTGTCAAATTAAAATTGGTTAGTCTGTTGTTACTACTACACTAACCACGCGGACAGTCTGACCATCAATGGTTCCGCTCAGATAACAACCGCTGATTTTGTCACCTGCGTTCAGTTCTTCGTCCAAATCAGCAGTCTCAAACATAATGCTCTCAGGCAGTTTCTTGGTGAGGAAACCTGTATCCTGCTCGATTACGGTTGCGTAGGCAATACCGTCCTCAACCTTGTTGATGGTTGCTTCAAAACCGATTTCTCCACCTGCTCTACCAACGGAGAGAAATGCCACAACTGCAACTGCAGCTATCACAAGCACTACAACTGATAAAATAATAATTACTTTCTTTTTCATACAATCACACTCCTTTACTTTTCAGTACCACCGTGTTCGCTTGTAGTCGTCGATTGATCGGCGGCTTTATTTTTGCTTTGTCAAATTGTAATTTACTCTGCCGACTTGCGATCAGCTTCAGCGGATAACAGCGTCTTATATTTACGTTCCCAAATAATCGTAGTGATCAAAGCAGGAACCGCCAGCAAAAGCAAGATAACAACTGCCATTCCGGTAGATATATTTGCCTCAGCTAAAAAGAATGTACGTGCTACATAGAATCCGAGCCACGGCAGACCAAGAACAAGCCATGTTACGCCTTGCTTCCGAATATAGTCCTTAGTCCAACTGTGCCCTTTATACTTCGCAGGGATATTCTGAAAACCAATAAGCCCTACAATTCCGTATCCGATCCAGAAGATACTCAAAACCAATATAACACCCATTCAATCACACTCCTTTGTCAAATTGTGTTTACTCTATGGGCTTGAAATCTGCGGAATAATCAATAATTACTTTTTTACATCCACCGCACTTGTAGGCATATACAGTTCTTGAATGGTCGGCAGCACCATTTGCAAGAGATACACTACCTCTACCTAAAAAAGATAATGCCGCAACAAGTTGCTCTTTAGGTGTCCAAGTGACACCATCTCGACATTGAATGTAACCTAATTCCATTTTGTTATTACAATATGGACAATTCATATACTCGTTCTCCTTTACTTTACCGGTTTAGTTGTTTTTTCATAAATCGTGAAGCTATCAATTCTTGCGGTATAGCCTTCTGCAGTTTCTTCGATCACCACATTGAGCAGTGCAAGCGTGTTCGATGCTTCATCCTCCATAGTAAGCGGTACGCTGTACGGAGCAGGCTGATCCTGGGCGGGAATATAGAACTCATAGATGTTTTCCTTGCTCAGTTCAAGACCATTGATTGCCTCGATTTGCTGACCGATGGCAATCTGAGATCCGTCTGTCATAATAGATAAGGAAACATGATTTTGAGGAGTTGTTGCTCTATGCGAGAACACAAAACCTTTTATGCCGTTGTTTGCTTCAAAGAACGTGACAGGAATGCTCTCGCTCTCTTTCATCTCTACGGCAGACACGGTGTTATCAACTCCCGCAGCAT